>CAYZNX010000154.1:0-3420 GCA_964479825.1 uncultured Planctomycetia bacterium
GAGGCGGTGTTGGCCACCACATCTATTATTATGTCCCTCTCCTCGTGGGAGGCGGTGATGTCCAGGAAGACTATCTCATCGGCGCCTTCCTTATCGTAGAAGGCGGAAATCTCCACGGGGTCACCGGCGTCCCTGAGGTCAAGGAACCTGGTGCCTTTTACTACACGTCCGGCCTTGACGTCAAGACAGGGGATGATGCGTTTGGCTAGCATTTGACTAAGGTAAGAATCTTAGCGGAACAGCAGCTTTTTTGGCTGGATACGAGATACCTCTTTAAATTTATCAAAATCCCTGTCTATTGAAATAACTTCGTTCAAGCCATTCACTCTACAGGTAGCGAGATGAATCAGGTCTCTACTGGGAACTCCAGGGTATATATCCAACAACTCACGAAATTCAATGGCAATTTCTTTATCAACGGACAAAAGCTCTGGTATTAATTTGAATATACCATCAATGAGTTTGAGACCCTCTTTAATCTGTCTCTGCCTTTGGTGAAAATAGACAACCTCTTGAATTGTCTCTACTGAGGTGGAGGCTCTAAGAGAACCTTTTGCAACCTCCACTAAAATCCCTTTACAGGACTTATGATAGGGACTTGAAGGGTCGGCCGCATAGAGGAAGATATTGGTATCCAGGTAGTAAGTCACGATTGGATAAGATGAGCTTCTGTTATGATTTCTTTCATCTTTTTCCAGGGTTGGGTCTTGACTCTTATGCTGGCTATATCTTCCACCACCTTGAGTTTTTCCTCCGCAGTGAGTTCGGCCTTTCTTCCCTTTAGCATTTCCTTGACCTTCACAGGTACGCCTCGGAAAGAGTTTCCCTCTAGAACAAATTTAAGATAGGTTTCTTTACCGATACCAAGTTTCTTTCGTATCTCTACTGGTATGGTAACCTGGCCTTTAGGAAGTGGTTTTACAATTTTTTCTATTCTCTTAAGCATGGTTTTGCTCAAAGCGCCAAACGCAAGTTAGAAATTCTAACATTTTCATGTTAATAGTAAATCCCTGAAAAGTCAATAAAAGAGTAATTGTCTAGGGTCGCCGGCGTCCCTGAGGTCAAGGAACCTGGTGCCTTTTACTACGCGTCCGGCCTTGACGTCAAGACAGGGGATGATGCGTTTGGCCAACAAGATACGGACTCTTTAAGATTATTATCCTTTTATGGTGTAGCCAAAGTTTTTAGGGAAATATTTCTCTTTGAAGCAATTATTAAAGTAGCGATCTGTCATTCCAGCAATGAAATCCTTTACAATTTCAGGGGCCTTTCTTTTTTTGTACCCGCCATTCATCTCTTTTAGAAAATCTGTGAAGATTTCTGAATCCTCATTTCCCTTTTCTATATCCTCTAGGTAAGAGTCAAATAGAAAACGAAACATTGTTTTAATTTTTTTTAGACTCTGTCTTAATCTTTGGGTTCAGGTATATGTTGTTGTAATTAAAGGATTTTAATTCCTTTAATATTTTCCGTATCTCCTTGCTATAACAAACACACTCTTTCCCATAACTGTTTTCTATAACATCTTTCACTAAGTTATCAATAATTTTTCTATTTTTTGAACCTAATTTTTGTCTACATGTCTTTGGCAAGTCATTTTCTTTAATCAAACCCACGGTCTGAGCATCTTTTATGTCTCTACCAATATAGCTAATTGTGTCAGCAAATCGCACTACACAACCTTCTAATGTCATAGGCACGAATTTGTATTTTTGGCCCTTCTTTTTGTTCTCTATTTCCAGATCATGAGTGTCCCATATCTTATCTTTCTTTGGCTCTAACTTATCGTCGTAGGCTTCTCCATCGTGGCACAATATGCCATCAAGAACTTGTAATGTTAAATTTAACCCCTTTCCTCTTTTTTCTATTTCACTAAGGAAAATAACACTTTGAGCGCTATGGTGAAATTCTCCAATGTCTTTTTCCTTGCATATCTCAGATAAATATTCCTCCCCTTCGTGTCCATATGGAGCATGCCCTATATCGTGGCCTAAAGCTATAGCCTCAATTAAATCTTCATTTAATTTTAAGGCCCTGCCGATTGTTCTTGCTATTTTTGATACTAACTGTACATGCAAGACCCTGTGTGTTATATGGTCGTTTTCAAATAAATAAAAAACCTGTGTTTTGTCTATATATCGTGAATATGCTAGAGAGTGAATAATTCTGTCCGCATCTCTAGCAAACGAACCTCTTATTTCGCTTCCGTCTTGTTCATCTCTTTCATCTACTCTGCGTTTGCTATCAGTGCTTTTCGTGGCAGACTCAGAAAGTATTTTACCTTCTCTTTCCTTACTCCAATCTCGGACCGCTGAAAATACCTTTTTAGAGTTTTCGGGTCTCATTAATGTCTCCTTAACTTCGACACTGAGAGGATGGACAACAGCCCGAAAGTTTGTTTCCACCTTGGGGTGGTAAGGGGGCCTGGCCCCCTTACATCATTAATAAAAACGAAGAACAAAGGCTATCGTATACTCCAAATTTATATTACGAGCAATCTAAAAATCCTTCTCAGGACTTGAGGCCTTTAGTTATCAAAACCTCACCTTACCCAAAAGAACTCAATCCGTTCTTTCTTTGCAACTGGGTCAAACTCACCATGATCGGTAGTAACTACCTTTCCCTCTCGCTTCTCTGCCAGGGCCAGTACAAAGGCGTCTGCAAAGGAGATTCTATAGTTGGCTTTGTACTTCCCTGCAGCCTTTACAAAATCAATGGATATGTCTTCTACAAAATTTATGGGAAGTTGCATAAGATTTTCAATCACGGTCTCTGCTTTTTTTTCTACCTTCTACTTTGTAGAACCCATAATAAACCTCACCCAGATTAAGCATGTGCATATAAAACTCATTAGTGGCATTCTCTAACAAGGTTTTCATTTTTTCACTACCTTCTTCAGCATTAACAAAGGCTATAATGGAGTAGGCATCTAAGATAAATTTGCTCACATCTTGTGCTCTAGGGCCATCTCCTCAAACTTCATCTTGCTGAAGAGTTCAGAGGTCAATTTAGAGCCTTTAGTAAGCCCATAAACTCTTTTCACAAGCTCTCTTTTTTTTTCTTTCGCTTTCCTGGCCATGAGAGACTCTACGAAATCAAAGACCTCTTTTTTCTGGCTGTCGGATAATGCATCCAGCGCTGACAGTATTTCTTTAGAGTTTATTAATTTCATTACAGCCCCTCCTTTTACATGTTTGGATAATATTCTATCCTAACTAAGGAGCTTGCGTATCAGCAAGAGTTTCCATATGCTACGAGATTTGTATGCTAAAAACTATCCTAAAAATCCTTCTCAGGGCTAGAGGCCCTGGCGTAGAGGCGTTTGGGTATCCTCCCCGCAAGATAGGCAAGCCTGCCTGACTCGCAGGCTAGTCTCATGGCCCTGGCCATCTTCACTGGGTCCTTTGCATGAGCTATCCC
>CAYZNX010000155.1:0-3396 GCA_964479825.1 uncultured Planctomycetia bacterium
CTTCCTTTCGCCATGTATCTTCCCAGTTGCCAACAAGCGCATTCCAGACCTGGGTAATTGCTACTGCCTCACCATCTTTTATCTCTCCAATACCACCATATTTGTCTCTATCTTTTGATATCAATGTCCGCATATTATGCACTACAACTACAAATGGCGGGCCACACCTTATACAATATTCCGCAGTTTTATTTATGCTGTGACACTGAACGCATTTTCTATGCGCCAGTTCAACTGACTCAGCAGCGCTGTATTTAAGATAACCCTCTGCCTTGAGCAACCCTACCGCACTCTTGCCCCAGATAACTACAACGAACAACGATATACCTGCAATAAAAAGTATAATCAGCGCAGCTTTCTTCATTAATTAAAACACAGGGCACGACCATTACTAACCAATCGTGCCCCGATAAGATTATCTTATAACTACTTATTTAAGCCCTTTCGCTTCTTCTACTGCCGCCTTTCTCAAACCACCTTCCACAAAACCAGCGCCTTTCAATCCTCCACCGCGGCCGGCAAGGCTTGCCTCAAGCATTTCCTGAGCTTCCTTGAATTCTGCGCTCTTATTAGCATTTAACGGCGTAACAGCATTTGCAGCTGATTTAGGGTCAAAAGAAGATTTCGGGTTTAGATAGTCTGCTACGCTTGTTATTGGCTTTACATCTGCATTTGCCCTTATCCATGCTATAACATTCCAAATATCCTGGTCTTGTAATAAATTGCCCCATGCAGGCATAGAATCAGATAACTCTACTGCAGTGCCGCCGCCTTTGATCACTGTAAAGAGCTCCACATTGGTCTTCTTGTTCATGTATTCTGCACCAGCAGTAAGCTTTCTTGGATATGGGTCAAGATAAGCTGCATTTGGACCATCTCCATGAAGAAGCCAGCCGTGACAGCCTACACAATAGGTATAATACCACTGCTTTCCTTCATTTGGATTAGCCCCAGGAACCAGGCTTGTCTTAAAACTTGGAGACCAGTTGTTCGTCCACTGGTTATAAATCTGCTCTCCGGACGTAGGTTTTTTTACCCTGTCCCACATCTCGGTCTTGCCCGTTCCCTTCGCATAACCGCTTTCAACCTTAAAGGTCTTCGTGTCCGCCTTGGTGGTCCTCTTGCCGACACCTGTGAGATAGTCGAACGGCGCTATCCCGTATGTGCTGCCCCCGGCGCCCCTCAGCATATTCATAGCCTCTTTATCAAAATTCTCAGCGGCCTTTTCCAAAGACTCCTTGGTCTGAGTGGGGCACTCAACCTTTTCACCCGCTGCCTTGCACCTCTTTTCTGCTGCCATTGCTGCCGGAACCATGGCAAACAATGCTGCTGCTACCAACAACACTAACCATGTTCCCTTCATTTTTTCCACCTCCTCCTTTTTTAATTTATATTAACTGTTGAAAAACTTTATTTACCTTTGCACTTGCAAAGTTTTCTTAAATAAGCTGTCAAATCTTTTATTTCTGCCTCGGTAAGCGTCTTGCCAAACGGAGGCATGATGGTTGATTTGCTGACCGAAGCGCCTGATATTGCATTCTCTATGTCCGTATCGGTCAGTTTATTCATATCTTCCGGGCTTGTGTGATTTCTTGGCGTTACCGACATCTCTGGCAGATTAATGCCAAACGCCTGCGGCTTTGCATTGGCACCTTCGCCCTTGCCGTCCATGCCATGACACTGCGTGCAATAAAACTTGTAATTCTCCTCAGCGCTAACAGCAAAGGATGTTCCCTTTGCTGCAAAACCAATTATACCTATTAAGAAAATTGCAACCAACAATATCTTCTTTGCCATTATTATTTATTACCCCCTTAATGAAATTTACCCCCACACCTATATATTTAGATGTGCAGTGGAAAAGCTTGCGAACCAATAATCAACACCCCACCCCTATAGGTGTGGGGGTTTATTTCTGGGCTGCTACAAATCCAGATAGTGTTTTCATTTCGTTATCGTTTATAATGCCGACAAATACAGGCATCCTCTTCACTGGCTTGAAGACCTTCGGCTCTTTAAGGTATGCATATACCCAATCGCCCTTGAGCCTCTTGCCGGCCTCGGAAAGATCAGGCCCGCTCGGCCCGCCTACCTTCTGCGCCCCTGCCTTTATGGAATGACAGCCTACACACCCATATTTCTTTAGAAAAAGATTCTTGCCCTGGGGGTTTACCGCCTCAGTTACTGCCCCTGCCGGCACTTCCTTGGCAGTAAGCTTCATCAGATATTCCGTAACCTCCTCAGCTTCTTTCTTAGAGAGGGCTACATGCTTTTCGGTGTTCTTTTCAGTTATTGAGTTATATTTCAATGGTCTTATAATAGTTGGCTTCTCCATCCACTCCGCAAGCCATTCTTTTTTAAACTTGCTGCTTGAGTACCAAAGTTCAGGCCCCTTTTTCTTGAGCTGATCATCAAAGGTCTTCTCAGTGGCAGGACCTTGAATTTGGTGGCAGCCGCCGCAATTCTTTGAATCAAATATAGCCTTACCGTCAGCTAAACTAATACCGGGTAACAAACCGATTGCGAAACCGGTTAATACCACTACTGCTGCGAAACGACCAACCCAAAATACCTTCATCCCTGATACCTCCTTCTCTGGTTTTGTTTGTTATTAACACAGCCTTCAAGGACAGCATTATCATTCAAAAAAAGACCACTGAGAGAGTCTCCCTTCTCAGTGGCCCTTAGGCACAGGCTAAAGCCTGTGCCTACTCTATCTTTAATTCATGCCAGGTTGTGATGGACTTCTGGCCGTCCTTCTCAAGGTTACCCCCATCCCATATTGCAAAGGCTATTGGCATGGTAATCCCTTTTCTGAACTGGACATCGTCCTTATCCTTATCCGTCATGGACCTGAAAAATACTACCCTCCATCTACTGCCGCTCCAGACCCCTTTGCCCATGACATCTTGTGAATCCTGAAGCGTCAATGTGCCAAAACGCTCGGCATTTAAATCTTCTACAGGGCCTTTTCTCTGCTTCTCTTTTGACGGTAGATCGTATATCTGTCCCTGATACCAATCAACGGAATACTTTAAACCCTCTCCAGGGTAACTGGCCCCGAGGGGCACGGCTCTATCCCTTCCGCCTTCCAGATCAGCCTTCCACTGCCAGATATTTACAGGCATCTCCTCATGCCCCATAGCAAAGTAAGGATTTTCAGCCTCCCTCTTTGGGGCTTTAACCGGAAACTCAATGGCAGCGGCATCTCTATATACCGCGGTATTATCAACTATAGAGTTATCGGTCATGTCCTCCCATTCCACAAGGAAGACTATCTCTTTCCCATTGTTTAGGGACTTAACATTAATCCCTCTTACAGAGCTTTTTCCTTTAGGAAGGGCAAAGGCTCTGGGATTTGCTATAATCTGGGAACTCATTGGTATGGTAATGCCC
>CAYZNX010000156.1:0-3383 GCA_964479825.1 uncultured Planctomycetia bacterium
GGTTGAATATCAGCATACTGGCTCAGATATTTATGATATATCTATTTTAAAAACTGTTTTTACAAATCGGATAAGGGCATTTTTCTATCTTGATGTTCGTAAACTGTATAAGGAGATAGCTGACTTCAATCCAGATGTCATTCACATTATGGAAGAACCGTTTAGTCTTGCTGCTGCTCAATTTATGTTGCTGGCAAAGAGAGTGGCACCTAAAAGCAAGATAGCGCTTTTTTCTTTTGAAAATATTGACTTTTCCCAGCGGTTTCCCTATTCGAAGGCGCAGAGTTATAACTTAAGAAGCGCTGATGCCCTTGTAGTAGTGCCTGAAGAGGGTATTAATCTCTGGAGGAATAGGGGGTTTAAGAAACAGATCTTCCATATACCAGCAGGCATTGATACCGACCTGTTTCGTAAGGTATCTGGAGATAGAATACCAAAAACAGTTGAAGACATTGAAAGAAGTAATACATTCAAAATTGGATATGTGGGAAGGATAGTAAAGGAAAAGAGAATCGATCTCCTCATAGAGGCTGTGAGCAGACTGAAGAAAAGAGGAAAATGCTGCTCTCTTTATATTGTCGGAAATGGGAGTTATAAGGATATTCTTGTAAAGAAAGTTGAGGAAAACGGTATTAAAGAGCATGTACACTTTATATCGGCACTAAGGCAGGAAGACTTGTCAGCCTTTTATGGTTTTATAGATGTCTTGGTGCTTCCCTCACATACAACGCCAGGTTGGAAGGAACAGTTTGGTCGGGTAGTAGTTGAAGCAATGGCATGTGAAACACCTGTGATAGGCTCTTCTTCCGGTGAGATACCAATTGTTATTGGTGATGCGGGTTTGGTTTTTCCTGAAGGGGATGTGATAGCCTTGGCCAATTGCATTGAGCGGCTGATCGAAGATGATACATTGAGAAAAGACTTGGCTGTGCGGGGGAAGGCAAGGGCTATCAGGCATTACTCGTGGAAGGCTGTGGCAGAGGAGTATATAAAGATGTATGAGGGCTTAATAGGAAAGACAGGGGATGTGCGAGCCCTTAATCTTGGGTGCGGAAAGAATAAAATAAGAGGCACGGTAGGGGTAGATATCTATCGCACAGAGGCTACAGACGCTATCTGTAATCTGAACAATCGCTTTTTCCCCTTTCGCAATGATATCTTTGATAAAATATATGCTGTTGATGTTATAGAGCACCTTGATGACGTCAAAGCTGTGATGGAAGAGATTCATCGTATTTCAAAACCAGGGGCAGAGGTTTTTATCAATGTCCCTCATTTCAGCAGTACCCATGCATACGGAGATTTCACGCATAAGCATTTTTTTAATACGGAGTCATTTGATTATTTTACCGGTGGGTTACCTCAGTACGATTTTTACAGCACCGCCAGATTTGATGCAATGAAAATTAAGATAAATTTCTGGAAATTGCACAGGATAGATGGTATTTCCTTTTTGGCAAATCATTTTCCATTATTATATGAAAAATACTTTGCCTTCATATTTCCTGCGATGAATATTGAGATTACATTGAAAGTGGTGAAATAAGAGAGAAAGGACTTATCAGTGAGAATCTATGCGTATAAAAATAAGTGGACAAGGGGGCTTATTACCTCTTTTGATACTACCGGCTATTTTCTTAAAAAAATACTATTTTTCTTAAAAAAGAAAGGCCGTGATAGAGTAAACAGGATTTTAATATGCAAGCTGGATCATGCAGGCGACCTCTTGTTAGCTACCCCTGCCATACGATCTATACGGGAGAGATTCCCTCAGGCACATGTTACGTTTGTGGTTGGCCCGTGGGCAAAGAATATCGTTGAAGGAGAAGATTATATAGATGAGACAATCAGCTACAGGGCATACTGGCATGACAGGAGTAAAAACCGGCGTCTAAATATCCATGAGAGTATAGACTTAATAAAAAACCTGCGTCAAGGTAAGTATGACATATTCTTTGATCTAAAAGGTGATTTGTTTGCAATCATAATTGCTGCTTTAAGCGGCATTCCCAGAAGGATCGGGTATGGGTGGGCAGGCGGAGGATTCCTTCTAACAGATGAGGTTAAAACGACTATTCATAAACATCAGGTAGAGATTCTTATGGATGCTGCAAGAACGATAGGCATAGCGCCAGATACTCCTGAGGTTTATATGAGTATTTCAGAGAATGATAAAAAATATGCCTATACTTTGTTAAAGGAGAGAGGATGGGAAGAATCTCTATTGACTTTAGGATTTCATGTTGGCAGCGGATGTCCGTCAAAGAACTGGCCGATAGAATATTATGCTGACTTGATGGAAAGGCTTGCCAGAGATATAAAGGTGCAGATAGTCCTTGTTGGTGGTGCGGATGATATGGTGCTGACTGGGAGATTGGAAGAACGTCTTAGTTTTAAACCAATAAATATTGCTGGTAAGGCTACATTCAAACAGACCGCCGCTGCAATAGAGCGGTGTGCTGTATTTGTAGGTAATGATTCAGGTCCTGTCCATATGGCTACTGCAGTTGGTGTCCCTACTATTGTTCTCTTTAGCGCTGCCAATGATTGGCGAAGATGGAGGCCTTACGGCAATAATGTCACTGTGATATGTAAAGATGTCCCATGCAAGGGCTGTGAAGAATCTATCTGTGATAGTATGGAATGTATGGAACTGATTACAGTTGATGAGGTTTTTGATTTAATTTCGAATAGCGGCAAGCTGAGGATAATATGATATGAAAGTATTTTTAGATGCAAGATTTTATAGACGTTCTGGAATAGGGAGGTATATAGAAGGTCTTTATAGAGCTATTCTTAATAGTAAATCCAATGTGGAGATATTTGTTGCTGGGGAAGCTTCCCTTCTTAAGGGTGGTTTTTTAAAGTCACAACATGTTATAAATTATAATTCTCCAATATATTCTTTGAGTGAGCAGATGAAAGGCAGTCTATTAGTAAACAAGTTTAAAAAGAGTGTTGATGTTTTTCATATCCCTCATTACAATGCCCCATGGTTTTTACCTAAAAACAGTGTTGTAACCGTGCATGATTTAACCCAATTTCTCTTTCCTGAAATTTTTAATCGGTTTAAAAAGCTTGCAGCAGGGATTGTATTGAGAAATGCCTTAAATAGCGCCGGCAGGATTGTGGTTGTTTCTGAGTCCACTAAAAAAGACCTTGTTAATTATTACCCTGAATTTGAAACCAAGGTTAGAGTGATATATAATAACATTTCTGCTGAGTTTAAGCCATTGCCTGAAGATGAGGTTAATGCGTTTAAAAAGAGCAAGGGGATTGCTGATTATATTCTCTATGTTGGCAATAGAAAACCGCACAAAAATATAAAAAGGCTTTTAGAGGCGTTTTCAGTAATTAGAAAAGAATATCGTTCTTTACAACTT
>CAYZNX010000157.1:0-3348 GCA_964479825.1 uncultured Planctomycetia bacterium
TTTTGATTTTTGCAGTTTGATTTTTGCATTAAACCTTTATTTACTTTACAGGGCACTATTAGGATTATGTTATGATAAGAATCGCCCTTGATGCAATGGGTTCTGATAATTCGCCGCAGGCAGATGTTGAAGGCGCTGTTTTAGCAGCCCGCGAATTTGAATACGAACTCGTCCTTGTTGGTAAAGGCGACCTTATAGAGAAAGAGCTGGAAAGATATAAACCCAGGCCTAAAAGCATCTCCATATGCCATGCCTCGGATGTTATCGGCATGCAGGAGCAGCCAGTCCTGAGCGTCAGGAGAAAAAAAGATTCGTCAATAGTTGTTCTTGCTAATCTTGCAAAGGAGAAGAAGGTGGATGCAATTGTTAGCGCAGGAAACACAGGGGCTGTTGTGTGTGCAGCTACTCTGAAGTGCAGGTTGCTTCCTGGCATAGAAAGAGCTGGCATAGGTGTTGTCATGCCTACCCTGAAGGGTACTACGCTCATGATAGATGCAGGTGCTAATATAGATGCAAAACCAAGGCATCTCCTGCAGTACGCGATAATGGGTAGCGCCTATTCAAAATACATACTTAATAATAAATCGCCCAGAGTTGGACTTTTGAATGTCGGAGAGGAAGAGTCAAAGGGCACTGGCTTTTTGAAAGAGGCTTACGGACTATTAGAACTTTCTGGTTTGAATTTTATCGGTAATGTCGAGGGCAAGGATATATTTCTTGGAGACTGTGATGTAATTGTCTGTGACGGTCTTGTCGGTAATGTTGCGCTTAAGGTTTCTGAAAGCGCATCGCACGCCATTATAGAATTATTTAAAAGGGCATTTAAAAGCAGTGTCCTGTCTAGATTTGCAGGGCTTTTAGGGAAGACAGCTTTTTATTCATTAAAGAGAAAAATGGATTATGCTGAGTATGGCGGCGCGCCGCTTCTTGGCATCAACGGTATATGTATTATATGTCACGGATCGTCAAGCGCCAAGGCCGTAAAAAATGCCATTCGTGTAGCAGGAGAAGAGGTTATTAAAAACGTGAATCAGCACATAGTAGAAGCTGTGAGCTCATGAGATAAAAGGAGATTTTATGCAGCAAGCTGGAATATTGGGATTAGGTTGTTACTTGCCGCCAAAAAAGGTCACCAATAGTGATCTTGAGAAAATGGTGGATACGTCAGATCAGTGGATAATGACGCGTACAGGCATCAAAGAGAGGAGGATGGCCTCCAAAGAACAGGCCTCCAGCGATCTCGGTTTTGAGGCATCCAAGATAGCTATTAAAGACGCGATGTTAAAACCTACTGATATCGACCTTATAATTACAGCAACTATAAGTCCCGACATGATTTTTCCTGCTACGGCATGTATCATACAGGATAAGCTCGGCGCCAAGAATGCGTCGGCATTTGATATAAATGCTGCGTGTTCTGGTTTTGTCTTCGCAGTAATTATTGCGCAGCAGTTTGTGAATTCAGGAATGTATGGCAATGTTTTAGTTGTCGGAACAGAGAAGTTGACAAGCCTTGTTAACTGGCAGGACCGCTCTACCTGTGTCTTGTTCGGTGATGGTGCAGGCGCGTGTATTGTCGGTAAAAGTAAAGATAGAAGAATTATTTCAAACTTTATGGGCGCTAGGGGTTCAGGCGGAAATCTTTTAATGGTCCCTGCGGGAGGTTCGAGGATGCCTGCCACAGAGGAGACCGTCAGGGATAAACTGCATTTTCTCAAGATGGAAGGAAATGAGGTCTTTAAGATTGCGGTAAGGCTTATGGCCGAGGCAGCAAATAACGTTATCAAAAATGCCGGCCTTCAGTGCAATGATATAAGATTATTAATACCTCACCAGGCGAATATTAGGATCTTAATGGCAGTCGCAAAGAAGATGGGGCTGCCGCAAGAAAAGATTTTCATGAATATAGAAAGATATGGAAATATGTCAGCGGCATCAACTGCAGTTGCGCTGGCAGAGGCCAGCCAGGAGAAAAGGATTGAAAAAGGAGATCATGTTGTTCTTGTAGCCTTTGGCGGCGGCCTGACTTATGGCGCTACGGTTATAAAATGGTAAGGAATCGCTGAACTACGCGGAATATAACGCGTAAATTAGCCTCACTGCGTTCGGCTAATTGATTACGCAGATTATCGGCCTATAAGATGCTATATAAGATTACACAGATAAAAACGCAAGAAGACAATCTGTGTAATCTGCTTTTAAAATCTGTGTAATCATATTATTGAAATTCCATACAAGAACTTACGCGGAAATATATGAAGAAAATAGCTTATCTCTTTCCTGGGCAGGGTGCTCAGTATGTTGGTATGGGTAAGGACCTATACGACAATTGCCCCGCCTCTAAAGATGTTTTTGATAAAGCAGAGGCGATATTGCCTGATCTGGAAATTAAAAGGCTTTGTTTTGAAGGGCCTATCGAAGAGCTGACGCAGACTGCAAATAGTCAGGTATGTATATTAGTAGAAAGTATAGCAGCGCATAAAGCCCTTAGCTCATGGCTCATGGCTCATGATAAGGGTTTTGAGGTAGTTAGCTGTGCTGGATTGAGCCTCGGAGAACTGACAGCACTTGTTGCTGCCAATGCTATAGACTTTCGTGACGCTGTTCGATTGGTCAGGCGCCGAGGCGAACTAATGGAGGAAGCATCAAGGAAATATCCGGGGGAGATGGCGTCTTTAATCGGGCTTTCAGCTGATGCCCTGCGCCTTATCTGTCTTGAAGGTGGCGCTGAGATAGCGAATTTAAATTGTCCTGGTCAGATAGTCATATCTGGTACGAAACAATCAGTGCAGGCTACAATGGAGCTTGCGATGAAAAAAGGGGCCAAGAAATGTATACCCTTAAATGTCAGCGGGCCATTCCATTCCTCATTGATGAAGGAAGCTGCAGAACTTCTCAGAATAGAATTGGAGAGACTAACATTTGTTAATCCGCAGATAGGCGTTGTAAGCAATGTTACTGCTGATTACGAGGAGACGCCTGACGAGATAAAGGAAAACCTTGTTAAGCAGTTGTATAGCCCTGTAAGGTGGGAAGAATCTATAAAGAGGATTGCTGATAATGGAGTTGATATTTTTTTTGAGATAGGGCCGGGTAAGGTACTGAAAGGCCTTCTGCGCAGGATAGATCCTGATCTAAAGGTTTACAATATAGAGAAGATGGAGGATATAGTGCGCTGTCAAATTAATTTTTAATACGACAGCGCACAGAGTCCGCCAATATGTGTGGCGGACGGTCTAATTTCGATTTTCTATTGTTCAAAACGACAGTTTTGCCACTAAAAACTAATTTTACAGTGTAGTAGTAGCTATAAGCTTATAGCTAAATTATGAAGCGACGTGTCGTAAT
>CAYZNX010000158.1:0-3333 GCA_964479825.1 uncultured Planctomycetia bacterium
GGTTATGACTCACGGAAACTGGCTGGTATAAAGATCGCAGCCATAGGGAATTCTACGAAGAATAGATTATCAGACTTTGGGGTTTTGGCAGATTTAGTGCCCATAAACGAGTCATCAGAAGGCCTGATAGAGGAGTTTAAGAAGATTGGTTTGCGCAATAAAAGGATATTTTTACCGCGTTCTGATTTATCCGATAAAGGATTGACCACGGCACTCGAGAAGCAGGGAGCGATAACGACGACAAGTCATGCATATAGAAATGCGATGCCGGAGGACCTGCCGGATTTAAAGTTAGACTATTTTGATGAGATTATGTTTACAAGCCCGTCAACTGTAAGGAATTTTAAGAAAAGATATAGAAGATTACCCAAGGGGCTCAAGGTTAGGTGCATAGGAGATGTGACGCTGAAGGAGGCAAGAAGATGCCGCCTGTTAGATTGAGAAGATTAAGGAGAGACAAAAGATTAAGGGATTGGGTGAGCGAGGTGCAGCTTGCTCCGCATGATTTTATATTGCCGTATTTTATTGTAGAAGGCAGGAAAATAAGTTATCCGATAAAATCAATGCCAGGGGTGAGCCGTCTGTCAATGGACACCTTGGTTATGGATTTAGACAAGGCCGTTGAGCTGGGTATAAGATCCATTCTATTATTTGGCATAACTAGATTTAAAGACAATTCAGGTTCTCCTGCATATAGAAATAATGGCGTTATTCAGAAAGCCATAAGAGAAGTCAAGAAGAACTTTAAAGACATAGTGGTTATAACCGATGTGTGTCTTTGTGGTTATACTTCTCATGGCCACTGTGGCATTATTACCAAAGAGCAAAGAGCAAAGAGCAAAGAGCAAAGTTATGTAATTGATAACGACAAGACATTAAAGATGCTTGCAAAAATAGCCCTGTCGCATGCTGACTCAGGTGCGGATTTTGTGGCCCCATCTGCAATGATGGATGGCCAGGTTGGAGCTATGAGAAAGGCTTTGGATATAAAAGGTTTTAAAGATGTTGGCATATTATCTTATTCAGCTAAATATGCGTCTAATTTTTATGGGCCATTTAGGGAGGCCTTTAATTCTAAGCCGCAATTCGGCGATAGAAAGACTTATCAGATGGATTTCAGGAACTCTGATGAGGCACTGAGAGAGATAAGGCTGGATATTGACGAGGGCGCTGATATAGTTATGGTTAAGCCAGCATTATGTTATTTAGATATAATTTATCGGGCAAAGAGAGATTTCAATATTCCCATCGCTGCATACAATGTGAGCGGCGAATACGCTATGGTGAAGGCATATTGTGAGGTTCAAGGTTCAAGGTTCAAGGTTCAAGGGATAGAAAAGGATTTGGTTTTGGAGATCCTTACATGTATAAAACGTGCTGGCGCTGATTTTATAATTACGTATTGGGCAAAGGATGTAGCGAAATGGTTAAAGTGAAGCTCAAAGCTCAAAGCTCAAGGCTCAAGGCAAAGAAAGATTCCCTTCAGCCTCGAGCCTCGAGCCTTCAGCAAAGTCTATTTGACGAAGCGAAGAGATATATCCCCGGAGGCGTTAATAGCCCTGTGCGTTCTTTTAAGGCTGTAGATGGTAGCCCTGTGTTTATCAAAAGAGGGAGTGGCTCAAGGATTTTCGGAGAAGAAGGCGAGGAATTTATTGATTATTGCCTTTCCTGGGGGGCCCTGATCCTGGGGCACGCACATAAAGAAGTTGTAATGGCGGTTGAGCGTGCTGTAAGAAACGGGACAAGTTTTGGTGCGGCTACAAGATTAGAAATAGAATTAGCAAAGCTAATTATAGAAGCTATGCCTTCGATCGAACTGATTAGATTGACAAATTCAGGGACAGAGGCGGTTATGGGAGCTGTGAGGCTCGCGAGGGCATATACAGGCAAGGATAAGATTATAAAATTTCAAGGTTCTTATCATGGCCATGCAGATTATCTTTTGAGCAGTTTAGGTATCCCGGAGGATTTTACAAGGCATACGATAAGTGCACCATACAATAATACAGAGATATTAGAAAGGACAGTAGAAGAACACAAAAGGGATCTGGCTTGCATAATAGTTGAACCTGTTGCAGGGAATTGCGGAGTTGTCCTGCCCAGGTTAGGTTTTCTGGAAGAGATGCGCAGGCTGGCCGATAGACATAAAGCAGTTCTTATATTCGATGAGGTTATCACTGGTTTCAGGGTTTCATATGGTGGTGCACAAAGGATTTTTGCTGTATACCCAGACATTACCTGTCTTGGGAAGATTATAGGCGGAGGCCTGCCAGTTGGAGCCTTTGGCGGCAGAAAGGATATAATGGACCTTCTGGCCCCCGAAGGAAGCGTATATCAGGCTGGGACACTGTCAGGGAATCCAGTGGCTGTTACAGCCGGCATAACTACATTGAAGATACTCAAGGAGATAGACCCGTATAAGGGATTGGAGGCAAAGACAGAGAGGCTTTGCGAAGGAATCAAATCATGCGCTGAAAAAAACAATATAAGTTTAAAGGCCGATTATATAGGTTCGATGTTTAGCATATCTTTTGGAGAAAATGGGCAAGACACTGGCCTATTTAAGAAATTTTTTCATGGACTTCTGAGAGATGGAATTTATTTTTCACCTTCTGGGTTTGAGGCAAATTTTTTATCAACAGCACATACTTATGAGGATATAGAGAAGACGTTAAAGGCAGCTGAAGACACACTGAAGGCTATGAACCAGAGGGCTTATAGCTGAAAAGATTGGAGGAGACATATGGAGGTCATAATAAACGGCAAGAAGGAGGAGTTGAAAGATAGCATAACTTTATCTAATCTCTTAGGGCAGAAAAAGATAAGGCCAGAGGTTGTTACTGTGGAGCTGAACGATACTATTTTAGACAGAGAAAAATACAGCAAGACCGTACTTAAAGACAATGATAGGATAGAATTTGTATATTATATGGGTGGAGGCTGTGAAGGGTCTCGGGAGCCGGCCTTTAGTGTATTGGACCTTATAGGAAAGACACCGATGGTAAAGTTGAATAGGATGGTTGAGAAAGATATGGCCAGTATATATGCAAAACTTGAATCATATAATCCTGGCGGCAGCGTAAAAGACAGGATATGCCTTTCGATGGTAGAGGATGCTGAAAGAAAAGGGCTTCTTAAGAAAGGCTCAACTATAATTGAACCTACAAGCGGCAATACTGGAATAGGGCTTGCTATGATTTCTGCTGTTAAAGGATATAGATGTATTTTGACAATGCCAGAGACAATGAGTTTGGAGAGGATGTATATACTTAAATCTTTTGGAGCAGAGGTCATACTTACCCCGGGAATAGATGGAATGCAGGGCGCAATTAA
>CAYZNX010000159.1:0-3305 GCA_964479825.1 uncultured Planctomycetia bacterium
ACCAGTAGAGAATAAGGAAGAGGCGCTTAAGTTCGCGAAGAAGATTGGTTACCCGATAGTTGTTAAGGCAGTGGCAGGCGGGGGTGGACGTGGTATACGTGTTGCCCATAATGATATAAGCCTTGCAAATGCATTCTTTATGGCCCAATCAGAGGCAGAGGCATCGTTTGATAACCCAAGATTATACATAGAGAAGTATATAGAACAGCCGCGGCATATAGAGGTTCAGATACTTGCGGATAGTAAGGGGCATATCGTACATCTAGGGGAACGGGATTGTACCATACAGCGGAGGCATCAGAAACTTATTGAGGAAAGCCCATCGCCGGCTATAGATAATAAACTCCGGAAGGAGATATGCCATATCGCTGTCAAGATAGCCAAGGAGATAGAATATGTAAATGCAGGTACAGTGGAATTTTTACTGGATAAGGAAGGCAATTTTTATTTTATGGAGATGAATACAAGGATCCAGGTAGAGCATCCTGTTACTGAGATAGTGACTGGCATAGATATTGTGAAGGAGCAGTTTAAGATAGCAAGCGGGATACCACTCGGGTATGAACAAAAGGATATAGAGATTCGCGGATGGGCACTTGAATGCAGGATAAATGCTGAGGACCCTGATAATGGATTTAGCCCCTCGCCTGGAAAGATTTCGAGGTACCATATGCCAGGGGGACCGGGTATCAGGGTTGATTCACATATCTATGCAGGCGGGTTTGTCTCGCCATACTATGATTCAATGCTGGCAAAACTTATTGCCCACGGCAATGACAGGGATGAGGCCATTAGCAGAATGAACCGCGCCCTCACTGAATATGTTATTGAAGGGGTAAAGACAACAATCCCATTTCATAAGACAGTGATTAATGACCCACATTTCCAGAGTGGGAAGTATTCTACGGATTTTGTGGAAGAGTTGGTATCTAAATAAAATACGGAGGCATCCATGAACAATAAGACAGGAGTAGAATTAGGCAAGGTAAAGATACACCACGAGGCAATCTCAACTATTGCCAGCCAGGTAATCACAACAATCCCTGGCGTTGTAGAGATGAGCGGGAGTATAGTTGAAAACATTGCAGAAAAACTCGGCAAGAAAAACCCTGATAAGGGCATTAAGACAGAGATTATGGGTGAAGAGGTGAGGATAGCTGTCTCTGTGATAGTAAGATATGGGACAAAGATTCCTGAGATTGCATGGCAGATACAAAAGAACGTTCGGAAGAACATAGAGGAATTGACTGGACTGCATGTAACGAGTGTAAATGTGAATATTGAGGGTGTGCAATTGCCCATTAAGGAGGTAGTTCATGAAATTACTAAGTAATCTTATAGCATGGCTATACGTCATGGGAACTATTGTTTTGGGACTAGTGCTTATATTGTCTGTTACTGGTTGGTATGGGGTTAGAGAAAATATTGCACTTACAATTAATGAACAATTAAACAGCCCAAGAGGTATATGGACAGGCATTATCTTCGTATTATTGGGTTTATTATTTTTAAGTATTCGTGTAAAGGCAGGAAAGACAGAAAGGTCTATCTCCTTTGATAACCCTGAGGGTGAGGTGACTATTTCAGTCAAGGCAATTGAGGATTTTGTCAAACGCGTAGGTCAGGAGTTCTCCCAGGTAATAGAGATGACACCGGCTATAATGGCCGCACGGGACGGTATAAAGGTGAAGGTGAAGACATCACTAGTTGCCGGCTCTAATGTCCCAAGGCTTGCTGAAAGTATCCAGCATACAATAAAGACAAGGATGCAGAATATACTTGGTATAGAGAATATTACAATGGTTGAGGTAAATGTATCTAAACTCATATCAAAAGGCGGCATCGTAGAGGAAACTAGCCAACAGACGTTGGACCTTGGGTAGAGAGGAGGATATATGCGTATAGGTATACTAACAGGCGGCGGTGATTGCCCTGGATTAAACCCAGTAATATTAGCCATTTACAGAAAGGCAACACTGCATAATTGCGAGGTAATAGGCATATTGCGTGGATGGGCAGGACTAATAGAAAATGAGACGATAACAATTACTAGAAATACTGTCTCCGGGATACTCCCAAAGGGCGGTACAATCCTGCGTACCTCCAGGACAAATCCTTATAAGAAGAGTGAAGACCTACAGGCAGTACTGGATAATTATAAAAAATTAGGCCTGGATGCCCTTATTGCTATTGGCGGAGAGGATACACTCGGGGTTGCATGGAAATTGTACAAAGACGGCCTAAAGATAGTCGGCGTTCCAAAGACCATTGACAATGATCTCTCTGGAACTGACTGTACATTTGGTTTTGACTCTGCCACAAACATCTGTGTTGAAGCAATTGACAGGCTTCATACAACTGCAGAATCCCACAATAGGGTAATGATAGTTGAACTTATGGGCAGGCATGCAGGTTGGATTACCCTCGTAAGCGGCCTGGCCGGCGGTGCCGATGTAATACTTATACCGGAGACCCCGATAGACCTGGATGAGGTATGCAGTTTTATAAAGAAGAGACACGAGGCAGGAAAGGACTTTAGCGTAGTCGCAGTTTCTGAAGGCGCGCAACTGGGTGATAAATCAATTATGCAGAGCGCAGAAAAGGATGAATTCGGCCATGTAAGGCTTGGCGGTATAGGCCAGGTACTTGCTAAGGAGATAGAGAAGCGCACCGGATTTGAGACAAGGGTAA
This sequence comes from uncultured Planctomycetia bacterium, assembly GCA_964479825.1. Lineage (GTDB taxonomy): Bacteria > Omnitrophota > Gorgyraeia > Gorgyraeales > Gorgyraeaceae > CAYZNX01. The sequence goes on from CAYZNX010000159.1 coordinate 2,692, forward strand.
CAGTATTAGGCCATGTCCAACGTGGCGGCTCACCAACGGCCTTTGATAGATTCTTAGGCCTGCGATTCGGTGTTAAGGCAGTAGAGCTTGTGTTAGCAGGAGAATTCGGCAAAATGGTAAGTCTAAGAGGAACAGAGATTAAGGCAGTGGGCCTTGAAGAGGCAGTAGCAAAGCTCCGTACGGTTCCTAAAGATATGTATGAACTTGCAAAGATATTCTTTGGATAATAAGGCCCGCCTGAAAAATATTTTGCAAAAACTGAAAAGGGAAGGGAAAAGGGTTGTCTTTACCAATGGCTGTTTTGATCTTTTACATATAGGGCATGTAAAATATCTTGAGGAGGCAAAGAGACTTGGGGACATACTTGTTGTTGCAATGAATACTGATAGTTCTGTTAGAAAAATAAAAGGGGAGGGAAGGCCGATACTCCGAGAGAAAGAACGTGCTGGCATTTTAACTGCACTAAAATGTGTAGATTATGTAATTTTGTTTAATGAATTAACCCCGGCCAGGATTATCAAATATTTAAAACCTGATATCCTGGTCAAGGGTGCTGATTATAAACTGGAGGAGATCATGGGCAGGGATTTAGTTAAGGTTGTAAAGACTATACC
>CAYZNX010000160.1:0-3284 GCA_964479825.1 uncultured Planctomycetia bacterium
GGCTGTCAGAGCTTAACTTCACAAAATAAGCATTGCAGAAAATGTGAAGTTATTTCCCCTCGCCCCTGGTAACTCACAGGTTACTTTACCTCTCAAACTCAACCCAGATCTTCTTTTCTGCAAGCACCCTTCCTTCATCCAGGACCTGGCCAGTTACTATAATCCTATAGATATCCGAATGTACGGTAATTAGATTTGCAACTTGCTTAAATCTTGTCTTCTTCTCTGCCTCATCAGGGCCTAAGGCATCGCTGACAATTAGATCGCCAATGCCAAGCCTCAAACCATTTTTATCTCCAAAAACCCTATTGCTTATAATCCTCTCCGCAATCCCCTCATCTATCCCAGGCATTGCGCTTAACACATTCTTGGAGGCGGTATTTATATTTATCCTGCCATCAATAGAATTCAGAGGGTCTAATCTAATAAAGTCAAAATGCGCACCGCCAGTCTTAGATGCATTTCTAATCTTTAATTCCAGGATCCCGGCCGGAGTGGATATACCGCTCCCTGTCCCGATCTCTATGCTCCCAAAAAGCACAGCGCCGCTCGGGCCAGGTGAAAGAGGAGGGGTAAAGGACTCCATGTATCATCTTTTAGATGCAAAGATATTGCAATCTCCTCCTCTTCTTCGCCAAATATCCTTAAGGTATAATATCCGTCTCTAATGCCATCCTTTTCTTCCCAGCGCCACATGCCAATTGAATCCATATCCCCACTCTCAAAATGGTCTGTATAAGGAGACGCCCTCTGCACAATACCCCAGCCTCCTTCAGAACCAGGCACGATGTTGCCCTCGGCCTCGAGTCGCATGCCAAATACTGTAACTCTATCAGCTATCTTTGATAAATCCTCTAAAGAAATATCCTCCCACTCTTTAAGGCCTGTTGACACAAATCCTATCTCGCCCACTGAGGAAAAACTGCTGTTCTTTACTTTCACCTCTGTAACATCATGCACAATTATCTCTTCTCCTATCTCTTCTTCCATGCCGTCATTGTCATTTGGCAATCCTAATGTTGAACCGCTGTCCGCTTTTGAAGCATACCAGTTGTCAGGTATGCCGTTATTATCCGAATCCAGTATGTGGCTTGGGTCTGAACGCTCTAAACTCTTATTCTCAGCCACATTGCCAGTAAAATACTCAACCTTATCAACAATATGGCCCATCTGGTCTTTCAATATAATAATATTACCTCCAGGATGCGGGTCGTTTGAAAGCAGATCCGAGGCCGGACCAACCGACCTTAAAAAATGCAGCTCAGCTGTCTTTCCCTCTCCCCAGATAGATTTAAATGAAATGCCGTTATTAGCCAAACCTGATTGTGAGTCATTTTTATCAACACAAAGAACAAGATGTTCTTGTGGTCCAATGACTGTCCCGAGCGGAATGCTGGCTGGCCACCCTTCCTTGCTTGGGCCTTCTACGCTCCAGCCACCAAGACTAACCTCTTTAGGCGTGAGGTTGACAAGCTCAATAGCTTCTCCATCCGGCTCTTGCCTTAACTCTATTGATTTAAAGTAGGTGGAGCCTGACGCACGATTATTCTGTATCCTTACAGTAACCTTTTTACCGGAAACACTAACAACCTTTCCGTTCCCGAATAAATCCCCATCTAACATATCATACGAACGAGACCCGCTTATTTCTACATCTCCTATATATTGACCGGAAATGCCTGCGAATAACTTTACATAATATTTACCCTCTGGCACATCCCCCCATGTCCATGTCCCTTCGCCTGCCTTCCCGCCATTCGGTTCATTATTTTGATAGTAGCTGCCCTGCCAATCCCAGTCGCCTCCTGGATCCTGTCCGCTAAAGGCTGTCCTTGAAATCACTGGTTTTACCATTATCTCGTTTATCCTTATGCCTTCTAATCCTCTTAACTCAACAGAACTAAACCCTTCCTGTCCGTGTCGTGGATATAGCTCTAAATATGAAAAATAAGTAATTGCATCCTGGTTATTCTTAATCTCAAGCTCTAATATCCTGTTCTCAAAAGAGATGGCGCCGAGCCTCAATATCTCTCCATGCGCAACGGATTGTTGAGTCATGCCATTGATAGTCACATCTCCAACCAATTCATCTTTAACGCCAAACATACCTATGTAATACTCGCCCTCTGGAAGATTTATCCAGCTCATTTTAAGCGGTTCACCGGCCTTTAAATCGCTCTCGTAATGCCCGTTCTTCCAGACCCAGTCTCCAATAGGGCCTCTATTTATAACAGATAATCTATTGTATAATTTTGTTATAATACCCTGGCTGAAATCTTCATCGCATGCATCTATTATATTAACCGCTTTCTGAAAGGGGTCCCTAACCCCGGCATCCTGAAGAAGCACTGCAAGCGTCTGAGCATCCAGCAAATTTATATTCTCCCTGAGCCTTAAGTTCACATCTACATTTCTATCAACTGAATACGAAGTAACATAAGGGTAGAGCTTATTAAAATCATCTTCTTTTACAGATTTAATTTTCGCAAGTCCAAATGGCGTCTCAAAGGCATTGTCGTCGCCGTATGGCGATGCCGGAACAAACTCCATAGGTTCATCTATGCCCTCACCTGCTTCATCTATGATGCCATCCGCATTGTTATCTATCCCATCAGAACCCAGGACCCTCTGATTTCCATTATCGTCTATACCGGCCTCGCCCGGCTCGCCATCGTAACCCAATCTAAAATCCAATATATCTTCATATATCTTCTGCGGGTTTTCCAATTGGAAATGGTTCAGGAATTTCTGAAGGTCTATCTCGTGCGGCGTCCACCCTTCGGTCACCTTCAAAGGGGAAAGATTATGTTTGTCAGCCATATTTATATTGAGAAGGCCTGCCGCGTCTCTTACTAAAACTGCATAACGTCCAATCTCTTCTCCTGCATCATCATAAATATCTATCCATCTTGAATCAGGCCTCCCATCTCCATCGTTGTCAACATCGCTACCCTCAAAAAGCGTATACCAGGCGTCTTCAAAGCTATCTATGTTTCTTTCATCTTCCTTTAAAACTGCACGGGCGTAATTTACGCCTGATTCAGCGATATACGATGCCCGCATAGCCTCAAGAAAATTTATAGCAGCCTTTAATTCAAGCCGCATAGTAAATGCAAATGAGACTGCCATTATACCTGCAACTGCGAGGATGCTAACTACCAGTATCAAGGCAATACCTTTATTATCTGGCTTCATTATTTTTATTTTATATAAAATAACTGAGAGAACGCAAGGAAAATCTCGCCCTTGACGTAATCGCTGAGTTATCGGGGGTAGTATTACTT
>CAYZNX010000161.1:0-3251 GCA_964479825.1 uncultured Planctomycetia bacterium
TAGACAACGGAAATTACATATTAACAGAGAGTGAGTATGAAGCTCTATGTGATAATTTCTATCAGGCCCAATCAATAGTCAAGCTGCTTAATGACAGAAGTAAGTTTGATTTAAAGAAGACCGAGGACGGCTTTAATAGCTGTGATGTTTTAAACATTACAGATGTTTTGCTTGAAAGATTTAAAAATATTGAAACCCTGTTAGGCAAATAAGATATAGACACAAGGCCCTGGGGCAACCTGGGGCCTTTTATTTCCCATAAAGATTTTTTATTGCTGTGCTATAATAAGGCTGATTTCTCTTAACAAAAGAGACCCATATGAAAGAACAAGAATTGCCGAAGTTATACAAGGGATATCCGACAGAAGAACTTCTACAGATATGGGAGCAACTTCTGAAGGACCGTATCCCGGAGGATACACCAAAAGAGAAGATTTCGGCTATGAACGGTCTGTTGAGGGAATACAAGATAGCACCGGTCTTCTGGGTTTAGCTTTTAGCCCGCAATAGGTAATATGATCCAGCTATACACATACATACAGACAGATTGCCGACCTATTCTGTATAATTAATCATTGCAACATGCAACAATGAGGAAAAGAATCCTGATATTTTTAAGAAGGTATAAAGGGATTTTACTGAGACCAAAGACAGAGGGAGAAAGGGGGTAAAAATGGAGAAAATAAGAATGAGAGGAAAGTGGTTGATTATTCTCTACCTTATTAGTATTTTCTTTTCCTTTGTATTTGTCCCCTACAAATTAGTTGTAGAATCGCCCGATGTCCCTGTGGGCCATTACTATGTATTTGCAGATACACTCCGAGTGGCAAGGGTAATTGATACGGGAATACCACATAAACGGTCTCTATTGGGGGGCCTGATAGAAGAGGGAAAGTACTTTCCGGGAATCCCAGTGGTTGACTATGGCCGGTTAGTTCTACAAATTATGGCATTAACCGTTTTAACTCTTATACTTTATTTGTGGTTTTATACAACTTCAAAAAGGAATTAAAGAATTACTATATTCAGGGGATAGGGTAGCTCCTCTATGAGTCGTAGACCGAAAAGCTGTAACTCCTAACAGCCTGCCCCTGAGCGCTTAGGAGAGACCACCAAAGGAAGGGTGGAATAGTAAATGAAAACGCCAATTAAATTTGCTCAATTATATATCGACAGGAAAATAAACTTACCCCTTCTCCATAGTGTCAATTCATTATCATTTAAGACATTTAAGAAGAATCATATACTAACCACGATTAAAGAACTGAATATATATTCTCAAATTAAAGAAAATATTTATACCGCACTTCTTGAGCTTACCCAGGCAATGTTTTTATCAACTACAGATCTTAAGCGGGAATGCTCGATAATGACAAAGAAAAGAAAAGATACAATAAAATGCCTTGAAAAAATCTTAGAAATAGGTTATCCATTTCAAGGACTCAGTTTCGTAAACCTAAGGACCATTAAAGAAGCATTGGAGAAACTTAAGGACGAGGATAGAAAAAGTGGAACATACCATCCTATAAAGGAGCTTGATTATACAGTAACACTTGAGAAATATCATCAGAGTAGTGGCGAACTTCTATATGAGCGTGAAGATTTCCCTCAACCGGGGAAAACTATTTTAACCTCAGAACCAAAATTGACTAAAGAAGGTAAAGTTTATTTCCAAAGCGAAAGCAAGCTTAAAGACCTGTTATATGTACCCCTGAAGGTTAAAGAGGGGAGGACTCCTAAGTTTTTCTTCAAGGTTTTGCAGATAGTTGTTTTTGAGTATCTTAAGAAGGAAAATATACCTGTTGAAAAAGCTAAGTCCCTTACAGCAAAAATTATTAATGAGCATTTCAAAAAAATAAAACATCCAGAGCTTGCAAATCTTAAGTCTAAGAGTATAGATAACGCCCTTCACTAAAACCCCTCACTTTCAAACCATTCCTAAAAACTAAAAGAAATTTTTTGAGTTTCGAGTAATAGTAACCATCTCTGCTATCCTTCTATTAGGAAATTGAAATAGGAGGGAATTATGGCAAATGTTAATAGTAAAATTTCTATCCTTGACATTCATCAATCAGCTTTCCTCAAACTTCACGGAAAAGACCCAGAGCTTATCCTACAGGGAACGAGGATTGTTTTCAGCTATGAAGTAAGCCCTGAGATATATCGACTCTTGAATCTTTATAATGAAAACCCAGAGGTAAGTGTGCTTGATTTTGTTCATGCCCTGAGAAGGTTAAGGTCTGAGATGCTTACTATGAAAAGCGTAAATGGAGTAAAGATACAAAGATGAGAACATATATCAAGACCCTTATAATTACCCTCGTCTGTTACGAACTAATCCCCTGGTGTGTTTGTAAATTAGCGTTTAAGGTTCTCAAGTTAAAGGAGATATGAGAATGGATAAGAAAAAGGTAATTGAAAATTTAGATGTAAAGGCTTTCTACTCCTCCGAGCTTCCCTCTATCAAGTGGAATGGCTCAGGCATGGGACAGGCACTCTGTCCTTTCCATGAGGATCATAAACCTTCTTTATCAGTCAATCTCAGGACAGGACAGTTTAGATGTTTCGGATGTAATAAGGCAGGCAGTGTCTTTGACTTCTACATGGCAAGGCGTGGGGTTGACTTCAGGACAGCCTTTAATATCCTTGCAAAAGAGTCAGGACTTATTACAGAGACTCAGAGGAAACTTGTTAAGACCTATAACTATATAGATGAATCAGGCAGGCTTCTCTTTCAGTCCCTCCGTTATGAACCAAAGGAATTTAAACAGAGGAAACCAGACGGCAAGGGAGGGTGGATATGGAATCTTCAGGGGGTAAAATTGGTCCCCTATAGCCTTCCCGATGTCCTGAAAGCCGAGACAGTATTTATTACCGAAGGAGAGAAAGACGCTGATAACTTAAATGCTCTCGGTTTTACTGCTACTACTAACCCTATGGGGGCTGGTAAATGGAGATCGGAGTACAACCAGTATTTCAAAGATAAAAAGGTAGCGATCATCCCTGATAACGATCCCCAGGGTAAAGATCATGCTCAGACAATAGCAAAGAACCTAAAAGGCATAGCCGAATCGGTCAAGATTGCAGAACTGCCAGACCTACCAGAGAAGGGAGATGTAAGTAATTGGTTAAAGAAGGGAGGAACCAAAGAGAGGCTCTTAGAGATTATCAAGGATACCCCTGAATGGATACCAGGAGAACCAAAAGAGAAATCCCTTTTAGAATCTCTCCTTAAGTGGAATGACATCTTA
>CAYZNX010000162.1:0-3231 GCA_964479825.1 uncultured Planctomycetia bacterium
TGGTTGCCGAAGAAATCCCTATAAAAGACACTAAAAACTGGTTTACTGATAAAAAAACCGGCAATATTCATCACGAATCAGGTAAATTTTTCTCTATAGTAGGAATGAAGGCCTTTTCCAGGCACAGGGAGGTTGAAGGCTGGTGTCAGCCTATAATCAAGCAGCCGGAGATAGGGATATTGGGCATACTAGCAAAGAAGTTTGACGGCGTGCTCCATTTTTTAATGCAAGGGAAGGACGAGCCAGGCAATATCGAAGGGGTGCAGATCTCGCCTACGCTGCAGGCGACAAGGAGTAATTATACGCGTGTCCATAAGGGGAAGCTTCCTTTGTTTTTTGATTTGTTTGAGGATCTGGATAGCGGCAGGAGGAAGATATTATATAAGAAACTCCAGTCAGAAGAAGGCGGCAGGTTCTTGCAGAAGCACAATTTAAACGTTGTCATAGAGCTGGGCGAGGACGAGGACATAGAATGCCCTGACAATTTTATCTGGATGACATTATACCAGTTGAAAAAACTTATGCAATACGAGGATATCGTCAATTCCTGCGCCAGGAGCATCATAGCATGTTTGCCATAGAGGGCTATAGAAAAAAACTTGTAGAGGGACTGGTTGCCCAGGCCGATAGTATCCTGGATAGAGAGAAAATAGAGATAAAGGTTGATTTTTTTCTTTCCTCTGTATTCGGAAATCTCTCTCTGCATTCCTCGGATGAGGTATGGAATTGGTTTTTGGAAAAAAGGGCAAGAAGTAAGTTGCAGGCCGAAATTATTCCGATAAAAGAAACCAAAGACTGGGTTACCGATGATACGGGCAATATACGCCATCGCTCGGGTAAATTCTTCTCAATAAAAGGCATAAAGGTATCTTCGGAGCAGCGCGAGGCCAAAGATTGGTGCCAGCCTATCATAGACCAGCCCGAGGTCGGGATACTGGGCTTCCTGATAAAAAAGATAAACGGCATATATCATTTTCTGGTCCAAGCAAAAGAAGAGCCGGGCAATATAGATAAGCTTCAGCTTACCACTACCTTAATGGCCACGCGCAGCAATCTTGAAGGCGTGCACGGCGGAAGACCGCCTTTATTTCTGGATTATTTTAAGGATCATGGGAAGAGGCGGGTCCTGGTGAATAAACTGCAATCCGAAGAAGGCGCGCGTTTTTATAGAAAGAACAATCTGAATATTGTCGTAGAGCTTGGCGAGAGAGAGGAGATAGGCATCCCGGAGATGTTTATATGGATGTCTTTATACCAGATAAAAGGGCTATTGCAGCGCGAGAATATCGTAAACGCCTGCGCGCGCAGCGTCCTCGCCTGCCTGCCATAGCGCCCTGTAAAGTAAATAAAGGTTTAATGCAAAAATCAAACTGCAAAAATCAAAATTACAAATCAAAATGCAAAGATTTAAAAACATATTGTTTTACGACGGGATTTAACATTTTGAACTTTACATTGTCATTTTGATATTTGATTTTTGATATTTGCATTTACAGATTGAATGCAACTGTTATTTAGTTGACAAAGCACCACAAGATATGGATGCTAAAGTTATCAGAATAGGCATACTGGGGTGTTCGGACATTGCCCGAAGGAAGTTTATACCATCCATCAAAGGCACTAAACTTGCTGTTCTTGCAGGAATTGCTAGCAGGTCTAAACAAAAAGCAGGATGCTGGAGTAAAGATCTGGGCGCGCAGGCTTATACTTATGAAGCCCTCCTGAAATCTTCGGACGTTGACATGGTATATGTATCTTTACCAAACAGTCTTCATAAAGAGTGGTGCATAAAGGCCTTGGAAAATGGAAAACATGTCTTATGCGAGAAGCCGTTATCAGTAGACGCAGCATCTGCAGAGGAGATGGTAAATTCAGCCAGAAAGAACAAAAGATATCTATTCGAAGGATTAATGTGTCTGCACCATCCTCAACATTTAGAGGTTAAGAAGATTTTGCAGCAAGGTGTCATAGGAGAACCTGTTATTTTTCGTTCGAGCTTTGGATTCACCCTCAAGGATTCTGACAATTTCCGTTTGAAAAAAGAAATGGGCGGTGGCGCGTTTCTAGATATCGCCGGATATCCCATATCAGCAATGAGATTTTTTTTTGATTCCGAACCTGTGAAGGGCGCGGGGTTTCAGAATCTTAACAGCGAAGGCCTTGATATTTCTGGTACAGCCTCGATTGTTATGAAAAACGGCGTATTGGGCCAGATCTCATACGGTTTTAGCCAGGCATACGAGTGTTTTTATCAGATAATCGGCACAAAGGGCAGTATATTTTTAGATAGATGCTATACTACTCCTGATACAATAGAAAATACTATACATATAAAGGTAGAAAATGACGAGAGAGAAATAAAGGTTAATAAGGCAAACCATTTTACATTGATGATCGATAATTTTTGTAACAAGATAATCAATTCAGAACCGCGTGAAGAAATTTATTTAGGTCTTATCTCACAGGCTAAAGCTATAGATGTAATAAAAAGGGGCTTATCCGATTTGAATCTATAGTATTTTCTAAGCGATAATTGAGGGGTCGGGGTGTTTTTTATATGTTTGACGACCCCTCATCCTGAGGAGCGAAGCGACGAAGGATCTCATGAGATCCTTCGCTCGTCCGCCTTAAGCGGACTCGCTCAGGATGAGCCCTTGAGTATCAAAAAACTCCCCGAGGGCTCAATTACACACTTCCGGTAATCATGGAGTATTTTAGTAAAGAATAAATATCTGCCCATCTTAAATTTTTCAACAGGCTTATCATTTTTCCAGGTCTGAGATAGTACTTTCTGTAAGCCTTTTTGATCAACTCATTTATTTCGCATTCATTCAACTGGCTTATATTAAACTTAGGATCGTTATAAAAAAGACCGATATCGTCTTCTATCCTATAACTCAGGTTAGCCATAGTGTATAATTCAGTATTGGGGAATGCGGTTACTCTTGCGAACTGTACCATATCAGTATCTAATTCTAAAGCGAATTCAATAGTTCTTTTTATATGTTCTTTGGTTTCCCATGGAAAACCCACCATAAAATTTGAATATGTGAAGAAGCCCATGTCTTTAATCATTTTGGTGGCCTTTTTAATAGTTTCTTTGTCAAATTTCTTTTTTATCAATCTTATGGTTTCTGCGTCACCGCTTTCCGGGGCCACATTCATATACCACAGCTTCGCTTCTTTCATAAGAGACAACAATTCTTTGTCTACCCTGTCCACCCTGATGCC
>CAYZNX010000163.1:0-3210 GCA_964479825.1 uncultured Planctomycetia bacterium
CTATTACTATGGCAAAGGCTAATATTGAACACAGTATAATCGGATACATTACAGGGCCGCCTTTTTGAATTAATTCGAACATGTCTAACCTCCTCGTTAGCTAATTCTTATTCCTCCTTATCCAGCTTAACCTTTCCCTTGCGTATTCAGACTCCTCCACATCCATAGACGATATCTTTTTATAAAGTTTCTCGGCATTCTCCCACTCTTTTCGCCTTTCAAACAAACTCGCACAGGCCAGCTGCGAAGAGATGACTATGCGAGTAGAATCAGGATATATATACCCAACCTTCATATATTCTGCTATTGCATTATCAAGGTCCTGCAATTCCTCATACAGTCGTCCTATATCATATTGGACATCTGCATTAAAATCTCCGCGCCTGTCGTCCAGTGTCCTCTTGTAATATTCAATCGCCTCTGGCAGCCTCCCCTCTCTTTTCAAAATGTCACCGAAATACCTTGAGGCAATATTCACATATAAAGTTCCTTTGTAATCCTCCATTAGTCTTTGGAGCACCTCTTTTGCCTCTGTAAATTCACTGCTGTCAATAAATATCTCTGCCTTCTTAAGTTCAGCGGCCGGGATAAGTTCGCTCTCAGGATAATCCTCTTTGAACCTGCTCAGGGCATTTATACACTTATTGCGCTCACCATTTTCATAAAAAATTATTGCCATCCTATATTCCGCATCATCTGCCAGGTTTCCCTTAGGATATATACTAATTATATCATGAAAATATCTCTCTGCCTTATTGTAGTCCTTGTTATCTGCATAGTACTCGCCCATCCAAAAACGTGCGTCCTGAGAAAAGGCGTCGTCTGGATAATCTGAAATAAATTGTCCAAACTGACTAAGGGCCTTTTTTACATCCCCAAGCTTAAAATAGCACCAACCTATCTCGTAGCTTGCCTCGCGTAAAATATGAGGATTTGATTTTGCTGATACTAACTCTTTGTATGTGCGCAGCGCCTCTTGATATTCTGTAAGATTATAAAACGAACTCGCTAATAGCAATCTTCCTTCTTCGCCATACCTAGTATCCTTGAATTCGGTTAAGAACCTTTTTAACTCTCGGACTGATGCCTCGTAATCGCCTTTTTTAAAATATGCTACGATTAAGCCGAACCTGGCATCTTCTATATTTGTAGAATCAGGGTAATTTTTTATAAGACTCTGAAATGCAAGCGCCGCCCCTTCGTATCCACCCAGATCCAGCAAGATCCTGCCTGTCTGATACTGGGCATAATCTACGTATCCAAATACGGCATCCGGATTAACGCTGGCTTCTTTTAAAACCATGTCAAATACATATAAGGCCTTTTCAGGCTGGTCAAGCTGATCATATGCATCAGCCAATCTGCAATACGACGATATACGATAAAAATCATTATCAGATTCCTTGATCACCTTTGTAAATTCACTTATGGCATCATTAAAGTCTTTAAGTTTAAAATAAGCCCACCCCAGATTATATCGCAGGCCATCTGAATATTCACTTAATGAAAATCTTTTCAGACCCTCTTTGAGCACATCCACTACATCATTATACAAACCCTGCCGGTACAACAACTCTCCTTTTGATAGATAAACATCGCCCAACCATCTGCTTTTAGGAAATCTGCCAATAATATTATTATAATTTTCAATGGCCTTGTCATATTGTTCTATTTCTATAAATGCCTGTGCCTCGGCAAACAACACAGAATCCATAATAGGATTAACCTTACTTAACGATTTTAGCGTCTTAAACTCTTCAATGGCATCTTCATATCTATGCATCTTTATAAAAGACCATGCCTTCCCATGCATCGCATATATGTCTCCATCGAGGGGCGGATTAAGAGACAAGGATTTCTCATAAGATTTTACAGCCTTTTCATAATCTCCTAAATAATACTGGTTTTCTGCGATATAAAAATGCGCCTTTGCCAGCATCTCTGTATCATCGTGTTCTAAAACGAACTTAGAAAGCCTTTGCAGCGATTCGTCATACTGCTTGATTCTAAACAGGATCTCGCATATCTTTAATTCGATATCTGTTATTAATTCACTGGACGGATAATCGGATAAGAATAAAAGGAACCTCTTCAAGGATTCTTTATATTTCTTTTCTTCATATAGGGCCCATGCTATAGAATGCCTTGCATACGGGACATACCTGGAATAAGGAAAGTTTGTAAGCAGGATTTCATAGAGTCCTTTGGCTTTTTCAAAATCTCGCGCCTTGAAGTATGCCCCGGCTTTCCAGTAAAGCGCCTCGTCTCTAAAGTGGCTGCTTTCTTTAGAATCTATTACAGCATCGAGTTCGCGCAAGGCGTCGTTGATCCTGTCGAGGTAAACAAAAGACTCGCCTAATAATAGCCGTGCCTCTAATATATTCTGGTCTTGCGGATTCTCAGCTATAAATTTCTCAAATGTCTTAGCCGCTATATCGTAGAACTCATCCTGAAAGGATTTCTTGGCTAGGAGAAAATCGTTGTTGTCAACAGGCTGGCCCTCCCCTACCCTATATGGGATTAATATAGTATATAAGAGAAACAATACATATGGCACATTACGCATCTTGAATATAAATATACCACTGGGATTATATATCGGCAAGAGAAAAATACTCAGAAAATTTTGCACAACTGTAACAAAATTTTCTGATCCTGAGGCCGAGAGGCCGAAGGATCTCCCCTTGATCCATTATAGAGATCTTTCCACTCTGGATTCATTGATTCTATTAAACATATCTTCTTTTCTCGTTTCCAACCTTTTATCTTATCCTCTCTAACACGAGCAGTCGCTATATCAATAAAGACCTCATAATATACCAATTTGTTTAGATTATATCGCTTTGTGAATCCGTGTAGATATTTCAGTTTATGGTGATAACTCCTTTTAAGCAAATTGGTTGTGACGCCAACGTAGAGAACGGAATTGCCTTTATTTGTAAGGATATATACATATCCAGTTTGATCCATGTCTTTATTCATTATTGAGGATCCTTCGCCCCTTCGGGGCTCAGGATGAGGGGTCGGAAGACACAAAAAAACTCCCCGACCCCTCAGTTATATATCTCTTTAAATACGACCCTGTATATGATGAACGAAACTTCACGATTTCCTCTGGCGTGCCACTGGCCACTACCCGGCCGCCAGAATCTCCTCCCCCAGGGCCAAGATCTATAATGTAGTCGGCTGATTTTATTACATCCAGGTTAT
>CAYZNX010000164.1:0-3179 GCA_964479825.1 uncultured Planctomycetia bacterium
GGTGTCAGCGGTGGCAGGACCCGCTGGCCTTAGAGAAGCGATATTACCCCTGATAGCTCACCGGTTATAATATCAAAGAGGGGTTCTTAAAGTAGAGAGTAGAGAGAAGAATATCTCTACTCTCTACTTTCAACGAGAGGGGTATTTAAGCCATGATAGAAGAAGAGGAAAGAGGACAGGCAAAAACTCAAGAAACCTTTGATTTAGCTTCTGCCTACGAGAAGACCTTTCGCAGGTTAAACGAGGGAGACATAGTAAAAGGCAAGGTCATTGCTATAGGGGAGAAGGATGTGTATATTGATTTAGGCTACAAATCAGAAGGGATTATACCATTAACTGAATTTAAAAGCGATTCATATGAGGTAAATCTGGGCGATGAGTTTGATGTCTTGGTAGAGTCCAAAGAAAACGAAGACGGCCTGATTATAGTTTCCAGAAAGAAGGCAGAAAAGACACAAGGGTGGGATAAGGTTGGCAACAGATACAAAGAAGGGGACTTTATAGAAGGCAAGGTCATGCGAAAGGTTAAAGGCGGCCTTATGGTAAATATTGGCATAGAGGCATTTTTACCGGCGTCCCTTGTGGCCATGAAAGGGTTTGGAAATGTTAACCAAATGATTGGTCAGACCTCGACATTTAAAATAGTAAAGATGAACAGGCTGAGGAAGAACGTTGTATTGTCAAGAAAGGATGCAATAATCAGGGAGAGGGAGGATGCGAAGAACAGGGTTATTGGCGAACTTAAGGTTGGAGAATTGCGTAAAGGCGCTGTCAAAAACATAACAGACTTTGGGGCGTTTATTGATCTTGGCGGCATAGATGGGCTTTTACATATTACAGATATGAGTTGGGGGAGGATTTCGCATCCAAGTGAGGTGCTGGCGATAGGAGATATTATAGAGGTAGTGGTATTGAGTTTAGACAAGGAGAATATGAAGGTTTCCCTTGGCTTGAAACAGAAAACAGAGAGCCCATGGAAGGATGTGGAAGATAAATATCCTGCTGGGTCAAAGGTTAAGGGTAAGGTTGTTAATATTGTTCCTTATGGGGCATTTGTTGAACTGGAAAGAGGAATTGAGGGCCTGGTTCATGTGTCAGAGATTTCTTGGACCACGAGGGTCAATAACCCTGGGGAGGTATTAGCGATAGGCGATATAGTGGAGGCAATAGTTTTAAGCGTTGACAAGGATAACCAAAAAATCTCCCTTGGCGTTAAACAAGTAGAGCTAAACCCATGGCTGGATATAAAGGAGAATTTTCCGTCTGGCACAAGGGTTGAGGGTAAGGTTAGAAACCTTACTGACTACGGTGCATTTGTGGAGATAGAAGGCCGTATTGAAGGTTTCGTCCACGTAAACGATATGTCATGGACTAGAAAGATAAATAACCCCAAAGAATTTTTAAAGAAAGGCCAAAAGATAGAGGTGATGGTGCTTTCAGTTGACCCTGATAGTCAGAAGATATCTCTTGGTATAAGACAGCTGATATCTGATCCATGGCCTGAGATAATGAAGAAATATAATCTCGGCACCCTTGTCGAAGGAGTTATTACCAAGGTCACTAGTTTTGGTTTCTTTGTTGAGATAGAAAAGGACCTGGAAGGTCTAGTCCATATCTCTGAGCTAGATCTTGAGCCTTCGCAAAAGTTAGAGGAGACTTATAATGTTGGAGATAAGGTTACTGCTGTTGTAATTAAGATGGATGAGGTAGAGCGCAAGATCGGCCTGAGCTTGAAGAAGAAAAGATAGGAAAGGATATCCCTAACTTCACAAAATAAGCATTGCAAAAAATGTGAAATTGAGACTGTTGAAAAACCTCTGTTTTTCAACAGTCTCATCCCGAGGAGGGACGTATGTCCCGACGAGGGATCTCATAAAGAGATATAGCGATAACCTGTTTTCAAGGGTTTCGCAACGGTCTCAAATTAAGATTATGGATATAAATAGGCAGTTAGAGATTATAAAACGTGGAGCAGTTGAGATAATCTCCGAAAAGGAACTTGTCTTTAAGCTGGAAAGGAGAAAGCCGCTTATTGTAAAGGCAGGTTTTGATCCGACTGCGCCGGATATACACCTCGGCCATGCAGTGCTACTGCGTAAGCTTCGGCATTTTCAGGGTCTCGGGCATAAAGTAGTTTTTTTAATAGGCGATTTCACAGCTATGATAGGCGACCCGAGCGGGAGAAATGAAATAAGAAAACGCCTCACAGAGAAAGAGGTAAAGAAAAACGCAGAGACATACGATAAACAGGTCTTTAATATCCTGGATAGGAATAAGACGCAGGTCGTATTTAATAGTTCATGGCTTAAGGCATTGGATTTAGAGGCCTCCTTGGAACTTATGTCTCATACTACTGTTTCGCAGCTCCTCGCGAGGGCAGATTTTAATGAAAGATACAGGTCCGGCAGGGATATAAGCCTTTTAGAGTTTATGTATCCTCTCCTTCAGGCATATGACTCTGTGAAGTTAAAGGCAGATATTGAAATCGGCGGCATAGACCAGAAATTCAACCTTCTTCTGGGCCGAGAATTTCAGAAGGACTACAGCCAGGAGCAGCAGGTCATTATAATGCTGCCTCTTTTAATAGGCCTTGACGGTGCCCAGAAGATGAGTAAATCCTTTGGAAATCATATTGGTATTAATGAGAGGCCAGAAGAGATGTTTGGAAAACTGATGTCTATTTCAGATGAGCTTATGATACAGTATTATGAGTTATTGACAGATGAGGACATGGGAGAGGTGAGAAGGCTGCACCCGATGGAGGCAAAGAAGAGGCTGGCGCGGGTAGTTATCAGTCAATTCCATGGAAGGGATCAGGCAGATACAGCCTGCAGGGATTTTGAGAATAAGTTTCAAAAGAAAGATCCATTCAGGGAACTTAAATTAGAGTCAAAGAGTTTTAAGGGAGCGGCACTCTGTGAATTTTTAATTAATGATAAGATATGCCCCAGCAAGGGTGAATACAGAAGATTAGTTGAGCAGGGCGCAATAGAAGTGAATGGCAGTAGGCTAAAAAGCCCGGAATATAAGTTAGAGTCAGGCAAGGAGTACAGGATAAAAATAGGCAAAAAGCGCTTCTTAAGGCTTATCTTTAAGTCCTAATCTTAAAAAATCAAGTAACCGCTGAGTTATCAGGGATGAGGGAATTAACTGAGCCCTCAGGGAGTTTTTCTTTTTGT
>CAYZNX010000165.1:0-3149 GCA_964479825.1 uncultured Planctomycetia bacterium
TCTGGGGAGAACAAAAAGAAAAACTCCCTGAGGGCTCAGTTAATTCCCTCATCCCCTATAAAAAACTTCTCCTTCCATAACCCATATAAAACCTTAACCTCTTCCCATGCCCTATCCCTAAAGAACAAAAGCCTTTCTACCTGTAGACCATGTCTCCGTAAATTAACAAATCGCAAATCTTTCTATTGACTCTGTATATAATAAAGAGTAAAATATTTCGCTATGAGAAAAATACCTCTTTTTAAAGAGAAGATTTTTTAAGTGGGCGCTTTCAATAAAATAAGATATATAAAATTAGAATCTAAATACAGATATCAGAGGTTATTGAACGAGGGCTTGGGGACATCTGGTTTAAAATCTGGACATGTCATTCTAAGGCCTGGCGAAGACATTGGAAGGCATACCACAGGAGAGCGAGAAGAGATAATTATTATTATAAAAGGTAATGGAGAGGCAGAAGTAAATAGGAGAAATGTTTTGAAGATAAAAGCGAATTCAATTTTGTATATACCGCCCAGGACATGCCATGATATCAAGAACACAGGGATGGAAGACTTAGAGTATATATTTGTAACTTCAAAAATATAAAGCGTAAAGTTTTATTTGTTGTTGAAAAAAATATTTTTTGTGATATAATCTGTGTAAAGTTTAAAAAGGAGGGTAAGGATATGGGAAAAATATGTAAGGCATGCATCTTGTTTTCATTCATCCTGTTTTTGGTAACTCCGTTTTTTGTTTTTGGCGAAGAGGCCCTTGAAGAGGTTGCAGAATCTGATGAAGTATTGACTGCGATAGAGGGCTTAGAAGAAGGCGTGATTACGGGCGCAGTTGTATCATTAGATACAGCCTTAGGTACAATAACCGTTAAAAGCGAAGACGGAACGGAAAAGACATTTTCTGTTGTTGATGGCGAAACTATACTGTGGAAAGGGATAGATGACATTGAACTCGCTAGTATTAAAGAGGGAGATAGGGCAGAGGTAGGTTACTATAGCGACGAAAGCGGCAAACTTATTGCCAGCTGGGTGGATGTATTGGTTGAGGAGGAGAGTGCGATTTCTTCGGAGGCAGAGGCACAAGGCGAGGCAAAGGACAATGTAATAGAGAGTGTTGAAGAGGGTCTGGAAGGGAACGAGAAGGCCAGCACTATAGAAGAATAAAGAGGAGGCCAGTACGGTATAGTCCACTCTAGTAGATATGAATAACGGTTCACAGCAATCTGTTATTTTACAACAGCCCATTCCTGCAATACAACAGCAGCCATTCAAGCTGGTCCCTACAAAGATTTTCTTCACTAAAGGAGTAGGCACTCACAGAGAAGAACTTCGCTCATATGAGCTGGCGCTAAGAGATGCAGGGATAGAAAAGTGCAATCTGGTGCATGTTTCAAGTATTTTCCCGCCGGGTTGTAAAATCATCTCACGCAGCGAGGGCATAAAAGAACTTGTCCCAGGGATGATCACATACTGTGTCCTTGCGCGTTGTAGTTCAAACGAGCCCAGGCGTCTGATAGCAGCTTCTGTAGGAAGCGCCATACCAGCAGGAGATAATATGTATGGATATTTAAGCGAGCACCATGCATATGGCCAGACAGATGAAACTGCCGGAGATTATGCAGAGGAATTGGCAGCCAGGATGCTTGCTTCTACATTAGGGTTTTCAGATTTCGATGATTCTAAAAACTGGGACGAGATAAAAGAGGAATACAGGATGAGCGACAAGATAGTTAAAACCGGAAACATAACTCAATCTACAATAATAGACCCAAATGGTAATTGGTCCACTGTAATGGCAGTAGCCGTGTTTTTATTTTAAGAGGCATGGGTTCTACTAATTATTTTACCCGCATCTTTTTACATAAAAGGTGCGGGATTTTTTATACCACAGGAAAGCATGCAGCATCCTAATTTCACATTTTCTGCAATGCTTATTTTGTGAAGTTAAGCTACGTATGATTGCACACATCATTTTTTTAGTCATGATATTTCTTACGGGCTGCGCCCAGCCTCAGCTAATTAAAGAGACGAGGATCTTGATGGATACCATAGTTGAGATCTCGTGCGTTAGTCACGACAGAGAGGTTACATTAAGATCTATAGGGGAGGCATTTAAGGAAATAGAACGCATAGAAAAGCTTTTCAATAGATACGATGATAAGAGTGAGGTTTCAAGGGTTAATGCCGTGGCAGGGATTGAAGAGGTCAGCATAAGTCCAGAGCTATTTGGTCTTATAGAGCGTTCCATTCATTATAGTGCAGTTTCGGGCGGGAGTTTTGATATAACAGTTATGCCACTTGTCGATGTCTGGAGGGTTGCTAAGGAAAGAGGGTCTATTCCAGACGAGGACGAAATAAATACAATAGTCGGACATGTAGGATATAAAAAGATCTTATTGGATAGCGATAGTTTGACCATACGTTTTTTGGATAAAGACACAAAGATAGATCTCGGAGGCATAGCAAAAGGTTATGCTGTTGACAGGGCAAAGGATGTTTTGGTATCGGGAGGGATAAAGGATGCATTGATAAATATCGGAGGCAATATATTCGCTATGGGTAACGCCCCTGGCAGAGATGGCTGGCATATAGGCATACAGGATCCAAGGCATAAACGCGATATAGCATATAGACTGAAACTGAAGAACAAAGCTGTCTCTACTTCCGGCGATTATGAAAGATTTTTTATTTTAGGCGCAAAGAGATTTTCTCATATAATAAATCCATTAACAGGAAAGCCCGCCGAAGGCGTCATAAGCACTACTATAGTATCTGATTCAGCCGAACAAGCAGATGCATTATCTACCGCTGTTTTTGTATTGGGGGTAAAAAAGGGGACGGATTTAATAAGAAGCTTTGAAGGCACAGAGGTTTTCATTTTCAATGAAGATAGTAAACTTATAAGCTTCCCATTTTTATAACTTGTTTGAGTAAGGATAAAGGTTATAACAGCGCCTTATGGATTGATGAAGGTATAGCCTGTGTTTTTGTCTCGGATTTAGATGAGGCGGAATTGTTGCACTTAGCCAGTTTATGATCTTATGAAAAAGTTTGCCTTTATTGTTATTATATTAATAATCTTACCTTATGCAGAGTTGAATGGTTCACAATTTTCTAACATAGATTTTGAAATAACTTTTAGAGATTTTGAAG
>CAYZNX010000166.1:0-3148 GCA_964479825.1 uncultured Planctomycetia bacterium
TTAATCCGGAATTGGGCGCCAGGTTCAGGCTCGTCTCTGTGCTTACGGACATGCCGTTAGAGTCCGATGCGCCGCTTGAGCTTGATTGTGGCGCTTGCAAGGCATGCATAGATGTTTGCCCGGCAAAGGCTATAAAGGAGAGGCAAGAAGATTTTGAACATATTAAATGTTATGAGAAGCTTAGGGAATTCAGGGATAAGAGGATAGTAGATCAATTTATCTGCGGTATTTGTGTGAAGGCATGCAAAAAAAGACAGTAGTTATTTTAGATTTTGGGTCGCAGTATAATCAGCTTATCGCACGTCGAGTGAGGGAATGTAATATATATTGTATCCTTATTCCGTATAATACGCCTATACCTGATATTAAGGCCCTGAATCCACGCGCGATTATACTTTCGGGCGGTCCTTCGAGCGTAACCCAGAAAGGCTCGCCAAAGTGCAGTGCAGGTATTTTTGACCTCGGCGTCCCTGTTTTTGGGATATGCTATGGCATGCAGCTAATGGGTTATTTTCTTGGGGGGAAGGTTATTAAGGCCAAGAGGCGCGAATATGGGCATGCAGATTTGATAATAGATAAAAAAGAAAGATTGTTTTCTGACTGCAGGAGAAAAGAAAAAGTCTGGATGAGCCATGGCGACCAGGTTCTGTTATTGCCAAAGGGATTTTTAAGATTGGCCCATACAAGGAATAGCAATATTGCCAGTATGTGCGACCCTGAGAAGAAATTTTATGGGGTTCAATTTCATCCAGAGGTAGTGCATACGCCTAAAGGCATGAAGATCTTCAAAAACTTTCTCTACCGTATTTCAGGGCTTAGCCCTGCATGGACAATGAAGTCTTTTATTAAGGACGCAATAAGAGATATACGCTCGGAGATTAAAGACGAAAAGGTAGTGCTGGCCTTGAGCGGCGGCGTGGACTCTTCTGTCTGCGCTGTTCTTCTGCACAAGGCCATTGGCAGAAAACTGCATTGCATTTTTGTAGATAATGGGTTATTGAGAAAAGGAGAAAAGGCAGATGTCGAGAAGACTTTTAAAGAGCATTTTCATATGAATCTGCATGTAGTTGATGCAGAAAAGAGGTTTCTGAAGAGATTAAAAGGCGTTAGTGACCCCGAGAGAAAACGTAAGATTATCGGAAGGGAATTTATCAGGGTATTTGAAGAAGAGGCAAGGGGTATTGGTAAGATAAGGTTTCTTGGTCAGGGCACGCTTTACCCTGATGTTATTGAGAGTTGTTCTGCTAAGGGAGGGCCGTCGAGCACAATAAAAACACATCATAACGTAGGCGGCCTCCCGCAAAAAATGGGATTTAAACTCATAGAACCTTTGAAGGACCTTTTTAAGGATGAGGTAAGACTTTTAGGTAAGGAACTTGGACTCAGCGATAAGATTGTCTATAGGCAGCCATTCCCGGGGCCTGGGCTTGCAGTCAGGATAATAGGAGATATAGTAAAAGAGCGTTTAGATATTTTGAGGGACGCAGACGCAATAGTGCAGGAAGAAATAGAAAGATTCGGAGGATACAAAAAGATCTGGCAGGCGTTTGCAGTATTATTGCCTGTGAAGAGCGTGGGCGTGATGGGTGACGAAAGGACGTATGAGAATGTTGCAGCGCTGAGGATTGTTACAAGCCAGGACGCAATGACAGCAGATTGGGCAAGGCTCCCTTATGATATACTGGGGAGGCTCTCGAACCGTATTATAAACGAGGTCAACGGTATTAACAGGGTCGTGTATGATGTTAGTTCAAAACCGCCGTCAACGATAGAGTGGGAATAAAGTCATGTGAGGAATTTATGGATGATATGCGCGGCTCGTTCTGTCGCTCCTTTTTCCCCGAGTTTTTCTTTGACATTTCTTAGGCCTTCTTTTATATCTCCCTGCATTTTTTTATTATTCAGTATTTCAATAGCCGAGTTTGCGATATTTGCCACATTTGCCTGAAACTGCACTAATTCCGGCACGACCCTTTTTCCGGCCACAATGTTTACAAGGCCGATATCAGGTATCTTTATCATATTCCTTGCCAATAACCACGTTATAAGAGATGTCTTGTAGATTATGACCATGGGCTTCATCATTACGGCTGTTTCAAGCGTTGCGCTTCCGGAAGACACTATTACTAGATCGGATATTTCCATGATTTCATATGGCCTGTCTTCCAGGGAATGCGGCTTTATTTTTGACCGGAATATTATTTTGTTATAAATGGATTTGTCTAGCTCTTTTCTGCGTGATAGAATAAATTCCGCATCCGGGGATCTTGTCTTTATAAGTTCGCACGCCTTCAGCATGACTGGCAGGTGCCTTTTGACCTCTTTTTCCCGTGAACCAGGAAGGAGGGCAATTTTTATTGAGGCGTGTTTAAGATGGAGATGCTTCAAGGTCTCTTCTTTTTTCCATTCACACCTGACTATGTCTAGGAAGGGGTGCCCCACAAAACTCACTTTTACACCTACTTGTTTATAAAGCCTTTCTTCAAATCCGAATATCACAATCATCTTATCTACATATCTTTTTATCTCTGATATTCTATCCTTTCCCCATGCCCAGACCTGAGGGCTGATATAGTATATGACAGGGATATTTTTTTCTTTTACGAACCTTGCAAGCCGAAGATTAAACCCCGGATAGTCAACGAGGATAACTACGTTAGGTTTTTTTGTTTCAAGGAGAACCAAAAGTTTTTCAAGGAGCCTTTTGAATGTCCAGAGATGCCTTAAGACTTCTACGAATCCCACGACAGCAAGCTCTACGATGTCATATATTATCTCGACACCGGAGTCTTTCATTTTTTTTCCGCCGATGCCAAAGATCTCAATATGGGGGTCGATTGATTTTAGGGCATATACAAGGTTTGCCGCCTGGAGGTCGCCAGATGCCTCTCCTGCGACAATCATGATTTTCTTTTTTTTCATCTCTTCTCGAGGATTTTAATTACCCTGTGTGCCACTGCGAGGGCCTTGTATGCCTCTACCCCAGATACTATAGGCCTTTTTTTAGCGATGACGCAATTGGCAAAGGATGAGAGTTCGTTTTTCAGCGGCTCCTCTTTTTTTATGTCTATTTTTTTTGAGACAATCTTATTTCCTGCCCTCCTTGATATTACAGCCTCCTGGCGGAAATAATCAAGAGATATATAGC
>CAYZNX010000167.1:0-3138 GCA_964479825.1 uncultured Planctomycetia bacterium
ACTTATTCTATGTAACTTTAGGAAACATTGTCGGAGGGGCCTTTTTCGTGGGAGCGCTTTACTGTATTGCTACTTATAAGGAAAAGGGTTAATAATGTACAATACTAAAAAGATAATTAAAAATGCCTTTAGGATTTCTAAGGTGCGTGGCGAGACTGCGATAAGGATCCGTGTTCCCGCAGGGCATCTTGAAGCCAGGTATCTGGATGTGATCAGGGCTCTGGCAGAGAGATTTGGCAATGGAACTGTGCATTTAACCACTCGCCAGGGTTATGAGATTCCAGGGGTTAAACTTTCTGACATAGAAAAAGTCAGGGAGTTTATGAGGCAGATGATTTACGAAATTGAAAAATATAGTAATGTCATACTGGATGAGCCTGAAAAAGGATATCCATCTAGTGGCACAAGAAATGTCTGTGCCTGTATTGGTAACCGGGTATGTCAATTTGCTAATGCTGATACCACACTCTTGGCTCAGAAGATTGAGGCAGCTATTTATCCTAATGATTATCATCTTAAGGTAGCTGTCACTGGCTGTCCCAACGATTGTATCAAGGCGCATATGCATGATATAGGAATAATTGCCGGTGTTATCCCTGAATATGATAAAGAGGCCTGTATTCTTTGCAAGGCCTGTTTAGATAACTGTAAGGAGAGGGTTACCCGCGCCTTGAGAATAGAAAATTATAGGATACTGCGCGATGAAGATTACTGCATAAAATGTGGAGAGTGCATCCTTAAGTGTCCCACTCAAGCCACTTATCGCGGAGAGCTGCTCTACAGGATAATCATAGGGGGTAGGACCGGGAAAAAGAACCCCCGCCTGGCCAATACATTTATTGCGGATGCCAGCGACGAGGTGGTTTTGGCGGTATGCAAGAATGTGTATTCTTTTATTTCCAGATACATAGACCTTTTAGTCCCCAAGGAGCTTATGGGATATATAATAGACAGAGCTGGATTTGATAGGTTTGTGGATGAAGTTAGCAAGGGCATAATCTTAAATCCTGAAGCAAAAATGGCCAGGAAATTAGAGAATCCCGGTTATTTTTATCCTATAAGAAAATAAAAATAAGGGTTACCAAAAGAATGGGTTTTTTACTTGTGTATTTAGGTGAACACACAGTTGTGTAAACCCCGCCCCTGCGTGCAGGAGCGGGGTAGACAAGGTAGAGGTGTTCTAAAGAGAGAGCTATTTTATTTATGGCTAAAAGGAAGGAGGAGCGATGAGTAGATTTTTGATTTTAGTTTTTACCTTAAGTTTTTTATTGGTGACTTGGGGAGTTTCTTTTGCTGATGAGGCAGAACTATTACGCAGAATTGATGCCTTAGAGAAAAAGGTGGAAGATTTAAACAAAAAATTAAGTATCTATGAGAAGGTTCCTGCAGCTACAGTTCCAGATGAGGCGATTCAGAAAAAAGTTGATGACATACTGGCAAAAAGAGAGGAAAAAGAAGGCGGCCTGGTTAAGGCCCTAAAGGACATAAGTTTAAGCGGTTTTATAGACACCAGTTATATCTACAACTTTAATGGCCCGGATTCTCGCACCAATACTGCCCGAGTTTTTGATACTGAGGCAAATAATTTTAATGTCCAGGCAGCGGAAGTGGTTTTAGAGAGATTGCCTCCTGATTCAGGGGGTGTGGGCTTTCGCACTGACCTCTATTTTGGAGAGGATGCCAATGTTATTGGTGTTGCAACTCCTGCTGATAGGACAGGTACTAGTAGAACAGACCAGTTTGACTTAGAGCAGGCTTATATCACTCTTAAGCCACCCCTTACTTTTAATCTTCCCATTGGGAATTGGCACTGGATTAAGATAGGTAAATTTGTGACTATGCACGGGGCAGAGGTGATTGAGGCAAAGGACAACTGGAATTTTACCCGTTCACTTCTTTTTGGTTATGCTATACCATTTACCCATACAGGTATTAGGGCAGGCTACCAATTTTCTGATGGCCTAAGTGGATATTTAGGTATAAATAATGGTTGGGATAATGTTAAGGATAATAATAAAACCAAATCAGCGGAGGGGGCATTGGCCTGGGCAGCTAATGATAAGTTGTCATTTAACCTTGCAGGTATGTACGGCCCAGAACAGGTTTCCAATGACCATTCTCAACGCGGGCTGATTGATTTTCTGGCAACCTACAAACCTTTTGATAAATGGGCCATAATGTTAAATGCTGATTATGGCCATGAGGAAGATGGTGTTACCAAAGGTAAAGATGGTTCCTGGTCAGGAGTGGCAGGTTATTTAAGGTATGACCCTTTAGACTGGTTGAGTTTAATCAGCCGCACAGAATTTATGAGCGACCGCCAGGGTTTAAGGATTGTAAGTGGCACACAACAGGATGTTTGGGAACAGACTTTGACTTTAGAATTAAGGCCCTATAAAGACTTGATTACACGTTTTGAATATCGGCATGATGAGTCAAGCTCCAAGATATTTACTGACAATCAAAAATCTGTGGATCAGCAAGATACCATAGGATTAGAGATGATTTATGTGTTTTAGAACCCCACACTTACGTATGGGGAATTCTACAGGCGTAAGCCTGTAGTGTAGTGGAAATAGGAGGCAAGCAAGATGAGAAGAAAAGGGTTTAGTTTGTTATTCTACGCATTATTTTTGGGTTTAGCGACCACAACTTTAGCTTTTGCTCAAGACCCTACAGGAGCTACAACTTTAGAGGCAAACCCGCAGGCACCTGTGGATTATGTCTGGGTTTTGGTTTGTGGTTTTTTGGTCATGTTTATGCAGGCAGGTTTTGCCATGGTTGAGACTGGATTTTGCCGGGCAAAAAATGCCACTAATTTAATGGCTAAGAATACTATTGATTTTGTCATTGGGTCACTGTGTTTTTTCATCATTGGCTATGCTGTAATGAAGGGTGCGGATAAATTTGGGTTGTTTGGTGCAGGCAGCCTTTTCCTCCGCGGTGAGATGTATGATGTAGGAAAATACCTAGATTTCTTCTGGCAGTTAGTTTTCTGCGCTACCGCTGCAACCATTGTTTCCGGAGCAGTTGCAGAAAGATTAAAGTTTCCCGCCTACCTTATATATAGCGCGGCGGTAAGCTTGATTATTTATCCTCTTTACGGCCATTGGGTCTGGGGAGGTGGTTGGCTTTCAA
>CAYZNX010000168.1:0-3137 GCA_964479825.1 uncultured Planctomycetia bacterium
CCTGTAATGTATCCGATTATACTGTGTTCAATATTAGCCTTTGCCATAGTAATAGAGAGATTTTATCATCTCTATAAAGCAAAGATAGACACCAAGGATTTTATGAACAATATAGACATTACCATAAAACGTAATAGGATTGCAGAGGCGATAAATATATGTGATAAGACCCCGGGTCCAATTGCCCATATAGTTAAAGCAGGGATATTGAAACACGACAGGTCTAGACAGGAGATAAGGGAGTCTATCGAAGATGCAGGACATCAGGAGGTGCCCAGGCTTGAAAGACATATAAGTCTTTTAGCAACGATTGCTCATGTGGCTCCTCTATTAGGCCTTTTAGGTACTGTAACAGGGATGGTTAGGGCATTCCAGATAATACAAGAGAAGTCTGTCTCTTTTAATCCTGTAAGCCCAGGTGACCTGGCAGGGGGAATCTGGGAAGCGCTTTTGACTACAGTAGCAGGGCTTATTGTAGCTATCCCTACTGTTGTTGCATATAATTATCTTGTCAACAAAGTAGATGAGTTTGTCCTTGAGATGGAAAGAAGCGCTACAGAGGTGATAAATATCCTGACGCAGAGGACGTAGGTAATTAGACAATAGGGCGTCACAAAAGTGCCGCCCTTGATCATAGGCTGACACGAGTTTCGTGACAGCCTATTAATGTCTTATATAATGGAGGGTTACCATGCGTTTCAAGCGCCGCGTTCAATTCGCTAAAGGGCATTTAGATATAGCCCCATTGATAGATTGCGTTTTTTTACTTTTGATATTTTTTCTCTTGACTTCAAATTTTATGTTTCAGCCAGGCATAAAAATAAACCTTCCAAAGGCAGTAACCAGTGAGGTTGTCCGGGAGAACACGCTTGTGATTACGGTAACGGCCGATAATATATTCTATTTGAATGAGGCGCCTATAACATTCGTTGAACTTAAAAGTAAACTTAAGACGTCATCTGATACCAGAAGACCTGTTCTTATCAAGGCCGATAGGAACGTGTCGCTGGGTAAGGTAGTCAGTATATGGGACTTTTGCAGGGATATTGGAATGACTCAGGTAAATATCGCAACTAATCAGGAGACCCGTTAACCCGTGTTTTCCTGTTGTAACGTACTTAAGTTCCCGAGCCAAAGGCAAGGCTTAACTTCACAAAATAAGCAATGCTTAATTTGTGAAGTTAACTTACCAACTGGTCTGCTGATATTATGCAGTTATTAAAGGATCGCAACTTAAATATTGCCATGTTTATTTCAGCATCCTGGCATCTCATATGCATACTTTTCGTTGCCCCTGTGCTTATCTCAAGTAATATAAAGGGAGATGTTACAACTATTTCTTTTTTGGGTTCGATATTGGATAGGGTTATTGCTATTTCAGAAAAACAACTCATCTTAAAGGAATATCCTATTACACAGTTCTTAGAACCATCACAGGAACAAGGTTCAATATATATAAAATTGGCACAGCCCATTACTTTTTCAAAAGACCTGCCTGAGATTTCAGATAAAGAAAAATCCATAATGTCATGGGATAAGTATAAAGAAAGAGCTGGTAAGGTTCATTATAGCGATAAGGAGAGGCCGAAGATTAGATTTAGAGATATCTTAGTAATGGGCGCGGCTAAAAACAGGATGTTGTTATATAGGCCTGGTGCGCCAGATAAATATTTTATACCCTATTATTTTAGCTCGGATTTTAGCGTGACTATTAAATTTAAGATATCCAGGCATGGATATGTTAAGTCCACAGAATGTATTGCATCAAGCGGTTTTCCCAGCATAGACCAGGGTATTATGAGGTATCTGCGAAGATGGCAATTTGTGCCTGATGAGAGAGAGCAGGAAGGACTTATCCGTCTTAGCTCCGAGAGGTTATGATATGATAAGGATAGAGTTTTCTCTCGCGGTTTCTATATATATTGTTATAACAGTATGCGCCTTTTTAGTTTTTTGGATGTTTTTTGAGAAGAATACCGGCGCAGGGCCATTTTCTTCAGATAAGAGATTTTTTTGGCAGTGCAATATTTGCACATATGTATATGTGGATAGCAAGCACTCTAAAATTTCTCAGTGTCCCAGGTGTAGGAGTTATAACAAGAAAGAAGAAATAGCAAAGAGCTAAGAGCAAAGGGCATAGAGCATAGGGATAAGAGCATAGAGAAAAATTTCTCTTTGCCCTTTGCTCTAAGCTCTATGCTATGGAAAGGAGGTGCATATGCCTGACGAAAAATTACCAATTGGTCCGCCTTTAAAGGTATTGGAGTACAGAACTGTCAGTAAGGGATTTGGCTGGTGGTCAGCAGTAGTCCTTGTTGAGTCATGGGGCAACAAAAGGTTATGTCTTTATCTATGGCAGAAGACAGAGAATGGTTGGAAACGGAAACAGAAATATACAATCCACAGCCAAGAACGCTGGCGTTTGATATCAGGGTCAGTAGAAGAGCTATTGGAGGAACTGCAATAGGTTAATACGAAATATAAAATTTGAGACCGTTGAAAAAGTGGTAGCTGCAGGCTTTAGCCTGCGATATATTGCGCAACCTGAAGGTTGCGGCTACCATAGGCGATATATTGTTTTAGCTTATCCTAAAAATAGCAAATCAGGGAGAGACCAATAGTGTATGAAGAGATATAATAAAAAAGGCATAGCCCTCTTTGTGGTAATATCTATTATGTTTTTATTGTCTATAGGAAGCGCAGTAATCCTCTTAACAGCATATAATTACGCAAACCTCACTGAAAACCAGATAAGGAGGTCAAGGGCCATGGTCCTGGCAGAGGCAGGTATTAACTATGCCTACTGGAAGATTAGAATAGGCGAAGATGACACAGGCGCTCCTATAACTTACCCATGCACTTTAACGCCGCCTATTTCTCTTCCTTCAATAGCAGGCTGGGTTATTCAGGTAGATGTAGATTGGGACCCGGATCTTCCCAGCCGCCTTAAGATAGACTCTACAGTCACCTACCCAAAGGCCTCTGTCTTTTAATATATCAATCCCTTTCTTTGACACGCTTCCCGGCCCCAGGAACCCAGCCTTCTCCGCCATAGGCGGACCAGCCTAGGGCTGGAGGCTGTCTTCACAAAATCTGCATTGCAGAAAATGTGAAATTAGCAGATTACCCTCTTTTCT
>CAYZNX010000169.1:0-3136 GCA_964479825.1 uncultured Planctomycetia bacterium
CTAGGCTGGTCCGCCTATGGCGGAGAAGGCTGGGTTCCTGTAGCCAGCGGGTGGCAGGACCTGCTGGCATGTAGAGGCAATATTACCCCCGATAACTCACCGATTACGTTTCTAGTTTGCCTGGTAGGAATCAATTCCTGCGAAGCTGTAGATTAGAATAGAACAGTGTAGTAGAATTAGGCCTTAACAAATATATCTCTGATTACAATGCTGGCAGCTCCTAATGCCACAGAATCCTTACCCAACTGAGCTGATATTATCTTAACAACACTAGCCGGCTCCTCAAAGGCCCACTTCCTGACAGTCCTCCGAAGAGGCTCTAAAAACAAACTGCCTGCCTTCTCAATTCCTCCACCTATGATTACTATCTCAGGATTGAACAAATTTACAAGGTATGCCACTCTTACGCCCATATTAACAGCCGCATCTTCAAGTAATTCTACCGCAAGCGTATCCCCAGATTTAGCAGCATCAATTACCGTATCAATCGTTATGTTCTCTAAATTTTTATCTGAGCTGTCAGATATCTTAGATTCAGCGCCTTCCTTAATCAATTTTCTTGCCTGACCAGTCAGGCCCAGGTCCAACCCGAGCGGCAATAGAAATGAAAGATTTTTTGCATGTTTCAAATAATCTCCGTTTCTTGGATAATTAATACGTATCTCTCCAGCGCTTCCGCTGGCTCCGCAATAAATTCCTCCCTTTATTATTATACCTGAACCCACGTCAGAATACATATAGATAACGTCTTCTACGTCCATAGGAAGGGCGTGCATCTTTTCGCCAAATGCCGCAAATGTAGCGTCATTTCCCAGAAAAGACGGCAACCCAAATCTTTCTTCAATAGTATCCTTTACAGATACAACCCCTGTCCGTACGCCATTCTTACTAGAATCCCTTACTGTCCCGAGGGTTTCATCTATCACGCCGTTAATGCCTATTGCGACACCCTTAATCTTGTCTCTAGTGACTTCTTTTCTGCTTATTAACTCATCTATTAGATCAAGAGACCTATCAATAATTCTGTCCATGCTGTCCCTTGCTCTTTTCCTTTCAGTCCTTGTTATGATCTTACCTGAAATGTCTGCCACTAATCCTATCATATTAGCGCCTTCTGTGCCCATATGCCCCAGATCAAGACCTATAGCATAACAGCAATCCTCGTTCAACTTTACCAGTGCCGGCTTCCTTCCGCCTGATGACGACTCCATGCCGCTCTCAACAACCAAGCCTTTGTCAATATAAGTA
The DNA here is from genome assembly GCA_964479825.1 of uncultured Planctomycetia bacterium. GTDB lineage: Bacteria > Omnitrophota > Gorgyraeia > Gorgyraeales > Gorgyraeaceae > CAYZNX01. The sequence goes on from CAYZNX010000169.1 coordinate 1,249, forward strand.
GCTATGTAATTTGAAACAGTTACTATATTAAGGTCCGTTATCTTTGAAATGTCAGCCCTTGTAATAGGACCATTTCTACGGATAAGATCTAATATTGAAAAGTTCTTTTTTTCATGGTCTGAAAGTAACTGACTTTCAAAGAGCTGACTTTTCCTTACTGGCATGTTTTGCATCCTCCTTCTAATTCTCTTGTTTCTAAAATCTTAACTCATAAATTAGCCTCACTGCGTTCGGCTAATTGAAATTCCATATAATTGAGCAGTCGCACAGACGAAAAAACTCCCCGACTGCTCAATTAATTAGCAACAGAAAGGCGATGTATATCTTCGTTAAACTCGAGCGCTATCCCTTGTTCTTCAATCCTCACTACCCTTGCCTTGCCTATAAGCCGGGAAAAGGGAAAATCCCTTGCATCATCCCTCGGCACTGATAGGGATATAATTAATTCATCCTCTGGCCGTATGTCTTTTAACTTTACATCTACTACATATGCGCCATTGAAGCTCACGTTGATAGTGGCTCCATCTTGTATCTCTTCTTTGCCATCGCTTGAGATACGCCTGATTTTCGCAGGAAGAGATAAACCTAATCGTCTAAACCTTCTCTTCTCTACAAAATCACCCATCCTCATCTCCACCCCCTTTCATTGCATTGTCGATAAATAATCTCCGTAATCTATATTTTTAATCGCTGTAATCAAGGGCGGCACTTTTGTGACGCCCTATGCATTGCTACTTACCTATTAATATTACCACAATATCTTAAATTGTAAAATAGTTTTTTAAGTTTTTTTAAAGTATCTAATTTCCATGGCTTTTCATGGAACCTTGACTTTTGCATATTTTATGTTAAAATATTACCATACTGTTCAAAAACAAGCAAGGATAAAGAATGAATAAATTTAAAATTCTTTTATTAATTATAGTCTTAACTTTTGTCCCAAAGGCAATGCTTTTTGCTGAAATAGAGACAGAATATATCCAAGCGCCATATTATAAAGATAACCTTAAAGACATAATATCGGATGAAGTCTCTGAAAGGTCCAAATGGGTATTAAGGCGGGGTACGTGGTTTCTCAAAAAAGGTGAATTTTATAGCGAGGTTTACTCAAAATTTTACTGGCATAATCAAGAATTCGGAAGTGACGGAAAAAAACGTAGATGGGCATATGACGGAAAAGGCCGTGAAAAAGAAGTGGAGTTCAAATTAGAACATGGGCTCACTGACAAACATACCTTCATGGTTTATCTCAATTTTAAAGAGGCCTACTGGAAGGATAGTTTTAAAAGTAGGTCTACCTCTGGGCCGGTCTATGCCAGGCCAGGTTTAAAATATTTGTTATTTGAAGACCCATTCATAGCATATCTTCAGTTTAAAATGAAATTTCCTCTCGGTTTTGACGAACAGGCAACCCCGTCCTTAGGCAGCCACCAAATAGACGGTGAAATAAAACTACTTACCGCACAGCCATGGCCAGAATTGCCCGGCTATACAAAACTTGAATTAGGCTTCCGCGGCCGTAACGAAGAACCAGCTAATGAAGTAATCTATTTTGCACAATTTGCTTACAACATAGCTGAAAATATCCTTTTGGAATTCAGTCTTGATGGTCAAGAAGGATTAGCTCAAACCGGCGGGGTTGATGAGGACTGGACCAAGTTTACCTTCGGTCCTGTATTTAAAATAGGGCTTGTAGATTTTAAATTTGGCTATGGGAAAATATTTGCAGGAAAAAATACCTCTGCCGCTGATGAAGTTTATAGCGCCATTTACGGCTGGTGGTAATCTTTTCTCGCAAGTCCTGTAATCGGTGAGTTATCAGGAATGAGGGAATTAACTTCACATTTTGTGCAATGCTTATTTTGTGAAGTTAAGCTCTGACAGCCTC
>CAYZNX010000170.1:0-3129 GCA_964479825.1 uncultured Planctomycetia bacterium
CATTGGCCAGTTCCATTCCGCCTTCTCCGCCTTTTTCCCAAACCTCGCTCAAGACTGCATCCAGCGCACCAGCCTTCTTGGCTATGTCTTTTATCGCCATGATCTCCTTATCTGTATCGAATAAGAACCTATTTATTGCGACTACAACAGGCAGTCCGTAAACCCTTATGTTTTCTATGTGCTTAATTAGGTTCTCTGACCCCTTTATTACTGCATCTACATTTTCCTTCTCTATAAGCCTCTGGTCAATAGGCCTGCCTGGAACTGCCTGAAAGCCACCTCCATGCATCTTAAGCGCTTTTACTGTGCACACAAGGACAATCCCATCCGGCGGCTTCAATCCTGTATCCCTGCATTTTATATCTAAAAACTTCTCCATGCCGCAATCTGCGCCAAAACCGCTCTCTGTCACAACATATTCGGCAAGTCTCAACGCTATCAAGTCCGCAAGTATGGAATTATTGCCGTGCGCAATATTAGCAAAAGGCCCTGCATGCATGATGCACGGCGTATTCTCCGTAGTCTGAATCAAATTCGGTTTTATCGCATCCCTTAAGAGAACAGTCATTGCGCCTGCACACTCCAGGTCTTCAGCCGTAACCGGCCTCGTGTCACGCGTCAAGGCAACTATCATTCTGCCAAGCCTCTTTCTCAGGTCAAAGAGGTCCTTTGACAACGCAAGTATAGCCATGACCTCGCTGGCTACTGTTATATCAAAACCCGTATCTCTCGGCACACCATTTTCCCTGCCACCAAGGCCTATCTTTATCTGCCGCAACGGCCTATCGCTTATATCAACAACCCTCCGGATGACAATACTATCCGGGTCTATATTCAGATTGTTTCCTTTAAGCAGGTGGTTATCGATAAATGCTGCAAGGAGATTATTTGCCGCACCTACTGCGTGTATATCTCCGGTAAAATGTAGGTTGATGTCCTCCATTGGCAGGACCTGAGAATACCCGCCTCCGGCAGCCCCTCCTTTAATTCCAAACACAGGGCCCATAGACGGCTGTCTTAATGTTGTTATAACTTTTTTCCCTAATCTGGCAAGCCCCAGGCTCAGGCCGATAGTCGTTACTGTCTTACCTTCTCCCAGAGGAGTTGGTGTTATAGCGGTCACATCAATATACTTACCCTGCGGCTTGTCTTTAAGGCGTCCTAATATAGAAAGAGAGAGCTTGGCCTTGTATTTTCCGAACAATTCAAGCTCATCTTCCCTTATGCCAATCTTTTTAGCTATCTCAGTAATAGGTTTTAATTCCGCTCTTTGCGCTATCTCCAAGTCGCTGGGGACTTTTTTCACCTGCCCGCCTCCATTTAAATTTGAAATTATAAAATCCTATACCATAAACAATAAACTATAAACCATAAACTACCCGGCCTCAATATCTATACCAGCCTGCCAATTCAAATGCGTTCTTTATAAGGCTTATCTTTGGAAAAGCACTGTCTATGCCATCTATACAAACAATGTCAAACCTGCATTCTTTGTCCTCTAATTGCCTTGCCTTTATATAAGCCAGGGCTGTTTTTGAAATCCGGTTCTGCTTTCTCCTGTCAATGCTTTCTCCTGCCAAGCCGAATTTAGCGTCGCTTCTTGAGCGGACCTCTATAAAAGATATACAGCCATTATCGTCGGCTATAATATCGAGTTCACCTAATCTTGTCTTAAAATTTTTTTCTATAATCCTGTAGCCCTGTCTTTTTAGAAAAGAATGCGCAAGAGACTCTCCCTTTTTCCCTATCCCTAATGTTCTATAGCTCATATCGCTTTATCGGCTCAAAACTCTTCCTATGAATAGCACATGGTCCGAATTTTTGAATTGCTCCCATATGGAATCTCGTGCCGTAGCCCTTATGCCTAAAGAATCCATATTGCGGAAACAACCTGTCATAAGAAACCATGATCCTATCCCGTATAACCTTGGCAATAATCGATGCCGCAGCTATCGAAAGACTCCTGGAATCGCCTTTTAAGATGCGTATTGTTTTGTAAGGAAGTGTCGGACTCATATTGCCGTCGACAAGGATGCATACATTTCTTTTAATATCCTTTTCTTTTTTGTTATTTAGGCGGCAATATTTTTTTATAAGGTTTATAACCGCCTGCCTCATCGCCTCGAGCGTAGCCACCTTAATATTATTCCTGTCAATAAATAAATTATCCCGCAGGCCTACCCCAAATAGTGTCCTTTTTCTAAGCTCGGAAAATGCCCTGTTTCTTTGCGTAGGACGCAATTTTTTAGAGTCGTCTATCCTCTCATTATACCGTGGCATGATAAATTTTTTTAAAGGTGCTGGCCTAAGGACAATAGCCGCTGCCACTACCGGGCCTGCAAGGGGCCCGCGGCCAGCCTCATCCACGCCAATTATTATAGAGGCGCCTTCAGAAAATACCTTTTTTTCGCACAAAAGCATTCTCTTTATCGCCACGCCCTCCTGTCTCAAGAGTAGATTCCCGCAGGAACTCAGCCTTCAGGTTGTCCTTGCCCAATTTATTGGGCAAGGACACCAGGGATTGTAGTTGCCCTTGACATCTTTGATGTCAAGGGCTGTCTGCGCGAGGACAGGAGACGTGGCCGCCGATGGCAGGACCCGCTCGACTGTAGAAGTAATATTACCCCCTCTTAACTCACCGGTTACCTAACAGTGTATTAAGCTGTTTTGCCGTCCATCTCCTCCTCGACCCTTGTCTCTCTCCCTATCTTTTTCCTGAGATAATATAATTTGGCTCTTTTAACCCTGCCTTTTTTTACAACTGCTATTGAGTCAATCAAGGGGGAATGCAGCTGAAAGAGTCTTTCAACGCCCTCGCCATAGGATATACGTCTTACAGTAAAGCTTTCTCTGATGCCAGCTCCTTTTCTGGCAATAACTATGCCTTCAAAGACCTGCAGGCGTATCTTGTCCCCCTCTTTTATTTTTACAAAAACCTTGACTGTATCGCCAACATTAAAATCAGGTATGTCCTTTTTCATGAGTTCTTTTTCGATTTCAGAAATCTTGTTCATATAATACCCCCTCGTCTATAAATAAATAGGCTGTCACGAAAGTCGTTCCAGCCTGTAATCAAGGGTGGCACTTTTGTAACGCCCTACTATAAATCCTATGCCATTTGCCCTTAGC
>CAYZNX010000171.1:0-3103 GCA_964479825.1 uncultured Planctomycetia bacterium
ATATTATCCCCTAATTTTATTGCCTTGCCTTCTAATCTCACCCGGCACCTTTTTTATTCTTTAGGGCGTCATAAAAGTGCCGCCCTTGATTACGCAGATTAAAAATCAGATTACACAGATTAAAAACATCGTCGGTATTATCTGTGTAATCTTTTCAAAAATCTGTGTAATCATAGGCTGTGTTTAGTTTCGTGACAGCCTATTTAGATCATTCCTTTGGCCGCTTGGCGCCGTACTTGGAGCGGCTCTTTTTACGGTTCTGTACGCCTGCTGTATCAAGGGTCCCTCTAACCACGTGATACCTAACCCCTGGCAGGTCCTTTACCCTGCCTCCTCTTACCAATACTATTGAATGCTCCTGCAGGTTATGGCCCTCCCCGGGTATATAGGACGTAACCTCAATACCATTTGTCAACCTAACCCTCGTAACCTTTCTAAGGGCTGAGTTAGGTTTCTTCGGAGTCTGAGTTTTTACCTGCAGGCACACACCGCGTTTCTGCGGGCATCTCTCCAGGGCCCGAGACTTTGTCTTCCTCTTCTTCCTGCTACGGCCCAATCTTATCAACTGGCTTATTGTCGGCATAACTGTATCCTTGCTTAACTTCACAAAATAAGCATTGCAGAAAATGTGAAGTTAATTACGAGCTGCTGGCGTCTTTGATGTCAAGGGCCTGACCTGCATCCTTGACCATCTCAATATCTGCATGCTCTTTAAATCCAGTCCCTGCTGGAATCAGATGGCCCATAATGACATTTTCCTTGAGCCCCCTGAGCTCGTCTATCTTCCCGCTTGCAGCAGCCTCTGTTAAAATTCGCGTAGTCTCCTGAAAGCTTGCGGCAGATACAAAACTCTCTGTATTTAAGGACGCCTTTGTGATGCCAAGAAGCATAGGCGTAGCGCTTGCAGCCTTGCCTTTTGACTTTTTTACCCTCTCATTCTCCTCCAGAAAAACAGTCTTGTCCACGTGCATGCCTGTTAAAAATTCCGTGTCGCCCGGTTCTTCTATCCTGACCTTTTTTAACATCTGTTTGACTATAATCTCTATGTGTTTGTCGTTTATTTTAACACCCTGCAGCCTGTATACCTCCTGAACCTCATTTACAAGATATTCCTGCAGCCTCTTCTCGCCGCTCACCCTTAAAATATCCTGCGGATTTATAGGGCCGTCAACAAGCTGGTCCCCTGCCTGTACTCTATCGCCCTTATATACGTTCAGGTGTTTTCCGTGAGGTATAATGTATTCCCGTTTCATCCCAGAAGCGGATCTAACAATAATCCTCCTCTGACCTTTCTTTGAAGTGGCAAACTCCACTATACCGTCTATCTCACTTATCATTGCAGGGTCCTTTGGCCTCCTTGCCTCAAAAAGCTCTGCCACCCTTGGTAACCCGCCGGTAATATCCTTTGTCTTACTGACCTGCCTCGGCGTCTTGGCAATAAGAGCGCCTGCCTTTACAGTTACGCCATCCTGGCAAACTATGTGCGCACCTGCAGGGATAGGATATATAGCCACTACCTCCTTCTTCTCGTCTTCTATAACTATCTGAGGGTGGTATTCGCCTTTGTGCTCTACAATCACGCGACCCGCCAATCCAGTCGCCTCGTCAATTTCTTCAACCATTGTTACCTCTTCAATAATATCCTCGTATCTGACCTTTCCTCCTACCTCTGTCAAGATCGGAGAGGTATATGGGTCCCATTTTATAAAAATAATGTTCTTATCTATCTCTTGGCCGTCATTTACGGATATCACTGAGCCGGATGGCACTGTGTACTTTTCAAGCTCCCTCCCGCTCTCATCGTTTATGCTTATCTGGCCGTTTCTATTCAAAACTATTACATCTCCGGATTCCTGCTTGACGGTCTTTAGATTATGGTATCTCACTATACCCTTTGATCTGGACTTGAGAAACGACTGTTCTATAATCCTCGACGCTGTGCCGCCAATATGAAAGGTCCTCATCGTAAGCTGCGTCCCAGGTTCTCCTATGGACTGCGCTGCTATTATGCCGACAGCTGTGCCGAGTTCCACTATCTTGCCTGTTGCTAAATTCCTGCCATAGCATTTTGCACAGACGCCGTGTTTTGCCTCGCATGTAAGAACGCTCCTTATCCTTATCTTTTCTATGCCGGCAGTCTCTATTCTTATGGCAGCCTCCTCATCTATCTCATCCCCGGCCTCTACGATGTTTTCATCTGTTATGATATCTACTATATTATCTACTGCCACGCGGCCTATAATCCTTTCCCTGAGAGGAACTACTTCTTCATCTGCCTCAATTATGGCGCCTATGAGTATGCCATTGAGGGTCCCGCAGTCTGCTTCCCTTATTATGACGTCCTGCGCTACATCGACAAGACGCCTCGTAAGATAACCTGAATCAGCTGTCTTTAACGCAGTGTCAGCAAGGCCTTTTCTAGCGCCATGCGTGGAAATAAAATATTCCAGCACGGTCAGGCCTTCTCGGAAATTAGCGGTTATCGGCGTCTCAATGATCTCCCCTGAAGGCTTGGCCATGAGCCCCCTCATACCAGAGAGCTGCCTTATCTGCTGTTTAGACCCGCGGGCGCCTGAGTTGGCCATCATGAATACGGGATTAAATGAATCTAACTCCTGGAATATCAAGTCAGAAACCTTGTCTGTTGCGTGTGTCCATATATCAACTATCTTATTGTAACGTTCGCGTTCTGTAATAATCCCTCTTCTATACTGCTCCTCCACAGAATTAACCTCTTTCTTTGAAATAGCCACTACCTTTTTCTTATCTACAGGTATATGCATATCATCTATCGAGATAGATACGCCTGCAAGCGTTGCATATTCAAAACCGATATGCTTGACATCGTCCAATAGTTTAACCGTTACGTCGTGGCCATATAATTTATAGACATCGGATATAACACGGCTGAGGTTTATTTTTTCAAGCGCCTGGTTTACATACGGCATCTCCTTAGGCAATATCCTATTGAAGATAACCCTGCCGGCAGTGGTCCCAACAACCTTATTATCAATCCTGATTTTTATTTTGGCGTGGATATCAATCTCACTATCGCTGAGCGCAAGCCCTGCCTCTTCCATGTCTGCAAAGACCCTGCCTTCGC
>CAYZNX010000172.1:0-3051 GCA_964479825.1 uncultured Planctomycetia bacterium
CGTTTGACCCTTTCAGGGCCTTTTTGTTCCTGTTTAATGCCTCTATTATTTTATCTACGACATAATGGGGCATGTATGAGTTTATCTCAGCTGCAAGCTCTATTAATCTTGCTTCAAAACCATGCGAGCGTGCCTTCCAAGAAAGATAGATCGGATCGCAAGGAAGACAATGCCCACCTAAGCCGGGTCCTGGATAAAACGGCATAAAACCAAAGGGCTTTGTCTTGGCAGCGTCGATAATCTCCCATATATTAAGATTCATCTTGTTACACATAATTGCTAATTCATTTATCAGTCCTATATTTACAGCACGGAAGGTATTCTCTAAAAGTTTCACCATCTCAGCGGCGCGGGTATTGGAAACAGAGATTACATCTTTAATTATCTGGGAATATAAAAGATTAGAAAGTTCTGTGCAGCTTTCAGTAACCCCTCCTACCACCTTTGGAATATCTTTCGTCTTATACTTTGGGTTTCCCGGGTCAACCCTCTCGGGAGAAAAGGCAAGGAAGAAATCTCTCCCCACCTTTAGACTGTTTGCGCCTAACTTGGCTAGAATTATCTCTTCGGTAGTCCCTGGATACGTCGTACTTTCCAGCACTATCAACTGCCCACTCCGAAGATTACGTGCAATGTCTTCTGTTGCTGAAATTATAAATGATATATCCGGCTCTTTGGTCTTTCGTAGAGGAGTGGGAACACAGATAATCACAACATCCATCTTGTTTAATAAAGTTTTATCAGATGCAGCTATTAATTTTCTGGACGATACTAAATCCTTAATATCCTTGGAAGGCACATCCAGTATATAAGAATTGCCTCCATTTACCTGTGACACCTTTTTATCATCTGTATCAAAACCAGTTACGGTAAACCCAGCCTTTGCAAATTCAACTGCAAGCGGAAGGCCTACATAACCCATGCCAATTATGCCGATATTTGCGGTTTTATTGGAAATTTTTTGTTTTAATTTTTCCATCTTTGGTTTGTATTTTTTATTTTTAATTTTTAATTTTTAATTTTTTATCCTGCCACCAAGTTTCGTTCTTCTTATACCATTCCACTGTCTCTTTTATAGCTGTGTTAAAATGTTTGGCCGGTCTCCAGCCGAGTCTTCTAATCTTTGTTGAATCCAATGAATATCGCCTGTCATGCCCTAACCTGTCAGGCACATATTTTATCATATTTTCAGAAGCGCCTAAAAGGCCTAATATTATGCGTGTAAGTTGTATATTTGGTATTTCATATCCTCCGCCTATATTATAAATCTCTCCTATCCTTCCTTTATGGAGAACCAAGTCAATCGCCCTGCAATTGTCCAGGACATACAGCCAATCCCGCACATTCATGCCATCTCCGTAAAGCGGGGCTTTTTTATTTTCCAGTAAATTTGTAATAAAAAGGGGGATTATTTTCTCCGGAAACTGATACGGCCCGAAATTGTTGCTCGAGCGCGTAATAATCACCGGTACCTTAAATGTCGTGTAATATGCCAGCGCCAGATGATCCCCGCCTGCCTTTGATGCCGCGTAGGGGCTGTTGGGATGCAAAAGGCTTGTCTCCTTAAAAGAGCCTTTATTTATGCTCCCGTACACCTCGTCAGTCGAGATTTGAATCGTTCTCTTAATTCTATTTTTCCTTGCTGCCTCAAGAAGCGTGTGTACGCCTCCCACATTCGTCCTTATAAAACGAGATGCGTCTTTAATGGACCTGTCCACGTGACTTTCAGCGGCAAAGTTAATTATTGTCTCGCAGTCCTTTACCAGCGCCGCAACGAGTTTCCTGTCACATATATCACCTTTTACAAATTTATAGCGCTTGTCTTTCTCTATGTCTTTAAGGTTATCCCCGCAACCGCAATAACTGAGTTTGTCCAGATTCATAATCTTATACGCAGGATATTTCCCCAGCATATACCTTATGAAATTCGATCCTATAAATCCACAACCGCCTGTAATCAGTAATCTCATAATCCTATGAGCTATGAGCTATGAGCTTCTTAACTAAATTGCTCGCTTTCAACAACGACTCATGCGTCCCGCAATCCGTCCACCAGCCGTCTAAAATAGAAAATGTCATCTCGCCGCGGGATATATAGTCATTATTTACGTCTGTAATCTCAAGCTCGCCCCTGCCAGACGGCTTCAGGGTTTTTATGATATCGAACACTCTGGAATCGTACATGTAAATCCCTGTAACCGCGAATTTTGACTTGGGCTTTTTTGGTTTTTCCACAATCTTCTCAATCTTATTGCCCCTTACCTCTGCCACGCCAAACCTTTCAGGGTCTTCTACCTCTTTAAGAAGTATCTTTGCGCCCTTTGGCTGTTTATCAAAATCATCCACATATTTTTTAATGGATTTTTCAACGATGTTATCGCCCAGGATAACAATTACTTTATCATTATCCACAAAATGCTCTGCAAGGCCCAGCGCCTCTGCTATTCCGCCCTCGCCTTTCTGGTAGGTATAGTTAATGTGCTTTAACCCAAACTCCTGACCGTTACCAAGAAGTCGCAAAAACTCGCCTGCATGATTGCCTCCGGTAACTATAAGAATATCCCGTATGCCAGCCTCTACCAACGTGTGTATAGGGTAATATATCATTGGCTTGTTGTACACGTGTAAAAGATGTTTATTGGTTATACGTGTCAGAGGCTCAAGCCGCTTTCCAAGGCCACCAGCTAGTATTACGCCTTTCATCCCTTACCTCCCATCGCTTAATTTCACAAAATAAGCATTGCAGAAAATGTGAAATTAAGAGTGCTTAGCCCAGTCATACGGTATATCGTTTTCAAATGCGTCTAACCGATATTCATCAGGATCCTTAGAATTATAAGGTAATGTAGGCGTATTTATGACTATCGCCTCCTTGTTTCCGACGCACTTAAAACCATGATATACAAATCTAGGTATCTTTACTAAAGCAGGGTTGTCTATGCCTATCGTAAAGTTGTTTATCTCTTTATAGGTAGGAGAATCTGTCCTCGCGTCATAAAGCACAAGACGCATGGTGCCGGCTATACAGGTAAAATAATCGTCCTGCTTTTT
>CAYZNX010000173.1:0-3035 GCA_964479825.1 uncultured Planctomycetia bacterium
ATTTCATGTTTTGCTATGGTGGGGATTTGCTGATTAAACAGTTGCAAAATAAGCGATAAAGGGTCGTTTAATATTTCAATATCAACTATTAGTGCATTACGAGGGGTATAAAATTTCTTAAATAAAGTAGTTTTGGAGAAATTAAAGGAATATGATGAACGACAATTATTTTTACCGTCTAACGACAAATAGAATTACCGGTAATTCTACCTCCTTTCTTAACCAGCATATCCTCTGACTTCTCACCTTCATACCAGCCAGTTCGTCCGTAGGTCAATCCGTTGCGAGCCAAGATGCGTGCGATGGTTCGCTCGGAAGGCAGTGGCCTAAGCACTTCGTGTTCATTGAGTCTCCTGCGGAGAGCCTTGGGGCCACACGGCAACCCTCGATTATACAGTTCCAGACGAACCATTACCACAATCTGCTCCACCTCCTCTGGCGGGCGAAAGCCGGCATAGGCATTTTCTTCCCGTTCCATTTGCTCCAGATTCAAGTCATTCCACATGATCGTCTCCTCGTCTTCTACCCTTATTTTATCAAACCATCTTTTATTGTCAAGCACAAATTGACCAATGGTTTTATACCAACCACGCTGAGATCTTTCGTTACAGGCGATTTTAGAGGTATTTTTGAAACCCAATAATTGTCTGTTTGCCAATTTTTCATCTTTTAGCCTTGCCTCGCGTTTTTCCAACCCTTTCCTTGGCCTCCTGCATCCTGTAACTTTCAACATTAAGCTCCAGGATAGTAGAATGATGAACTAATCTATCTACTGCTGCAGCTGTGGTCATAGTGTCCTGGAATATCTCGTCCCACTTACTAAAGGGAAGATTAGTGGTAATGATTACACTTGATCTTTCGTATCTTCGGGCAAGCAGATTGAATAACACATCCATTTCTTCCCTGCTTTGTTTTACATAACCTATATCGTCTAAGATGATGCATTGAAATTTGTCCAACTCCTTGTAGTCCTCATGCAATCTGTATTCTTTCTTAGCAGCTAAAAGTTGCTGTACCATCTCACAGGTATCTTTGTATAAAACAGAATATTCTGATTGGACAACTTCATGGCCTATGGCACAACTTAAATGAGTCTTGCCAGCACCCGTACTCCCAAAGACAAGGAGATTCTCTTTTCTCTCTACAAAATCACCTTTAGATAAAGCCCCTATCAGTGCCTTGGACACATTAGGAATACGATTAAGCTCAAATGTAGCAAAGGTCTTCTCAAGAGGAAGCCTGGAGCTCTTAAGGAGCCGAACAATCTTTCTATTCCTTCTATCTGCGATCTCTATCTGGCAGAGATGATGCAGGAACTGCTCATAGCTGAACCGATCCTTCTGGGCTTTCCCGGATAACTCCTCAAAGCTTTCTGCAATTGCTTTCAATCTTAACTCTTTGAGTAATAGTTTTAAAGATTCAGTTTCCTTCATACCGCTGCCTCCAAAAGAAGCTCGTTATATTCAGATAACTGAGGCTCTTTAACGAATATCTCAGGTTGAATAGTTTCCTCTGTATCGGAGATCATTTTCTCTACTGCCTTAGATGAAATATCTTCTCCATACTTTAGTAACTGGATCAAGGCATTTTCTACCCGTGACTCTATATCTCTGGCTGCCATCTCAAGGATTTGGACATACTCTTTGTCTGGCTTGTCCCCATGAGATACTAGCCAATCATAAGCCCGCCTGAAGGCTACAGTAGGGAATAGGTCCTCTTTATAACGATAGTTCTTAAAAGCCCCTGGCTTTTTTACCAGGCTTGAGATAATATGCCGGTAGTTTACCTTGTGTTTGTATTCTCCTTTAATCCGTTCTATCTTATCTACAACTCTGTCTCCAAACATGAGCTCAAGATAGTCAGGATATACCCTTACCTTTAAGTTATGTCCTATGAAACTGGATTTAACTGAATATATATTCCTGCCAACCGTTATAATACTATTACGGCTTACAGGAACCTTGGGAAACTCTGTGTAATACTCAAGCCGGGAAACTGTTAAAGGTCTCATAACTGCCAGCTCTTCTCGTAATTTCTCCATCCTTGGCTCATTACGGTGCCTGAATACTTCTTTTAAAAAGACCCAATAAGAATCTATACTATCAAAATCACGACTGCCTCTTAGCATAAGGGCCTGGTCTATAGCTTTCTTGAGTCTATAATGCGCCTGCTCAATATCACCATTCTCGTGAGCCTGCCCAGGTTGATTCTTGCTAGGCTTTATACCATAGTGTCTTAATAGCGCAAGATATCTTTCAGTAAAGTCCCGGCCATTCTGATCTATCTTACGTGTCGCTGCTGAAAGATTATCGGTCCTGTGATCTTCCGGGATGGCTTGAAGCTCAAATAAGGCATCCTGGAACCCCTTGGATAATGATTCATAACTCTCAGAATAACATATACCTCCATCTTCCCAATTAGAGTAGCTCAATATAAAGTGATAGAGAAGATGATCAAATTTATCTCCTCTTATAGTTATTCCAAGAGAATTCATACACGTCCAATCCGATTGCGCCTGGACCCCTGGTTTTATATCCTGGGGGAACATAATTTCTTGTTCTTTGCCATACAGTGCCTTCCAATATCTGGCCCTGCGCTGTAAGGTTCTTAATTGCCCATCTTTAAATTTGCCAGGATATTCACGCTGAAGATAGTTAAATATCGTTAATGCCTCCAGCCCAGGCTGTCCATTTAATAGTTCCTCTATTTTAGACCAGACATCTTTAAAAGGATCTTTCCTGTTCCTCCAATACCGCTCCTTCTTCATCTGGCTGGGTAATAACCCTGCCTTTAAATACTTCCTACCGGTCTTTTCTGCCATTCCTGCCTTTGCAGCTGCTATTCCTTGGTTATCATATTTATTCATGAACGACTTTAGCCTCCTTACCTGTTCATCTGTTACCACCTTACTATCCCTCCTCCCTATGAGGGATAGTCTATCACATACTAAGCGGTAATTCTATTTGTCGTTGACCGGTAATTATAATTGTCGTCAAACAGCTATACTCAAAAGAGGTTATGACCATAACGGCTGG
>CAYZNX010000174.1:0-3034 GCA_964479825.1 uncultured Planctomycetia bacterium
CCCTCTTTTCTTTCCCCTACCTTGACAAAGTAAATTCTTTATGGTATATTTTATTTCACCTAACTTTAAGTAAGTATATTAGGGGGTGTTATAAATGACTAGATTAATGGATACTGATGAACTGGCCAGGTATCTCAGATTAGAAAAACAGACCATTTACAATTGGCTTCACCAGAAGAAGATCTCTGGAATCAAGGTTGGCCATGTATGGAGGTTTGACAGGAAGGCAATTGATAAGTGGCTGCATTCTAACATGATAGAGGCTAAGTCTAAGGTAAAATAAAAGGCATTAGTCATGATGAAAAAGATTCTTTCTATACTTAACAGAAAGAAGACGGTTGGTTTGTATATTAGCCAGCATACAGTTGATATTGTTGTCCTTAAAGGGGCTTTAAAAGGCCCGAGGCTTATAAAATTCGGACAGACATCTATTTACCCTGATGGCAAAGAGGAGATAATCCCTGAGTCAGTGGATGGTGCAGCGTTAGAGAACCACGGCCCTCAGCCAAATGCAAAGAAGAAAGATGATTATATTACAGAGGCAATACAGAGGGTTTTTAAAGAGAACAATATAAAACCAGAAAATGTGATTGTTGCCATACCCAGTGAAGATGTAATGGTAAGGTATTTTCAGATACCAAAGATCCCAAGGCAAGAATTGACCTCGGCTATCAATTTTGAAGCAAAGCGCTATATACCATTCCGCATAGATGACGTGACTGCAGACTTTCAGGTGATACATAGGAAATCTGCCACGGATAGCATGGATGTAATATTTGTAGCAGTAAGGCAGAAGACATTAGAGCGTTTTGCGCGTTTATTAGAAGTGGCCGGGGTGAGGCCAATGGCTATTGAGCCAGCGCCTTTTAGCTTTATAAGGGCCTTTAGCGAAGCGGAACAAATTAGCGATACGATTAATATGGCACTTGTGTATATAGATACCAAATCAGCTAATATAAATTTATTGAGGCACGGGATACCATACATTATAAGGGATATCCCGTTTGAAGAACCTGCTTCTGAAGAAGGGCCTCTGGAACCTATGTTTGACAAATTGCTGTCCGAGATGAAACTGTCTTTTGATTTCTACGAAAAGCAGTTTCCCAACGAGACGATAGACAAGATACTAATTTACAGCAATGTGCCTCTAGGGGACTGGCATGGATTAGTAGGCAGGGAGTTACAGATAGAGGTAGAGATCGGAGACCCATTCAGGGGTGTCAGGATAAAGAAAGATGTAATACCGCCCAGGATGGCTATATGCTTTGGTCTTGCCCTCAGGGGTATATCAGCGCCATTTATAAATGTCAATTTATACAAAGAGAAGATGCTTGTCTATAAACGCAAAGAATTGTTTTTAAAAATGGTCTTTTTAGAGGCGTCAGCCGCTGTATTTTTACTGATAATATTAAGGTTATTCTGCATAAAGGCCTTGGCCCCGCTTGCAAATGAATTAAAGACGACACTATCCGAGAGGCCAAAGATAGAAGTTGATATAAAAGAGACTGGCATAGAAGAATTAGAAAGGATAAAAAATGAGGTTGAGGCGAAGGATCTTCTGCTCGAGAATATAATATCAAGGAGGACATTTTTTACGCCTATATTAATGGACCTCTCTAAGTTCGTATCCGATAATTTATGGTTGACCGATTTGAGTTTCGAAGAGGTCGTGGATAAAAAAAATGCCTCCAAGGTCTCGAGAAGCCTTAATATAAAGGGCTATTGCATTATAGAGGAGGGGGTGAACGAGACCGACGCGATAAATAATTTTTTATTAGATTTGAAAGAAGGGGCTTTCTTAAACAAGGAAATGGCCAAGGCTGATATTGCCTCTGTTCAGAAGACTGAGGTAGCTGGCGAGAAGGTTGTAAGTTTTGAGATAGTATTTACTGGTCCATGACCCGTATAATACATTACAATGAAAAAAGTTGAATTCACAAAATTAGATAGGCTCACGATTTTAACTGCAGTAATAATTACGATTACATTTATAGCTGGGTTGTTTTTTATCTATATGCCGTTTAGAAATAAAAATATGTCTCTCAGGACAGAGATATTATACGAGAGAGACAGGAACATTCTAATAGGGAAGATAAGGGCCTTAAATAGACATTACAGGGCCTATAGCAAAAGGATACCCGAGACCAGGACAGTTTCGTGGCTTCTCAATGAGATTTCCGACATGGCATCAAAGGAAAAGATACAGGTGCTTTCTGTGAAGCCTGGGATGAGCGAGGATAGAGGGATGTATACAAGGTTATTGGTTGTTTTGGATGTTGTTTCTACTTATCATGACATTGGCAGATTTATAGCGAATATAGAATCATCTGAAAAATTTTTAAAAATAGAAACCATAGACATGAAAAGGCTGGATACAGATGATGCCTTTGATAAGACCCTGATGGGGCGTAAGCCATTTGATATCAAGGCCAATATTGTTATAAGTACGATTGCCTTAAAGGAGTAGAGATTAGAGAATTGCATGGCCGAGGCAGGTTTTAAAAAACATCAGATGGAATATATAGCGGTGGGCGTCCTTGTTTTGGCGGCGTTTTTTATAGGCATTCAGAGATTTAAAAAAAAGGATACCGATGACGAGGTCTTTTCCAGAAAAGAATTTAATAAAAAATGGAAAGAGGTATCGGTCATAGAATCAAAAGTCCCTAAAGAGGCAGAGGTTATAAATTACAATCTTGAGACTGATAGGATTCCTTTTGAAGGGCCTTTTGATGAAGAGAAAATAGAGGCGCCAGGAGAAGATATATCGCTGCCTGCAATATCGTTTCAAGGTATGGTCTGGAACAGCATAAGGCCGCAGGTGATAATAGATAACAAGGTGTATGACATAGGCGATACTATTAACATAGGGAGTGAAGAAGACAGAGTTGAGGTTACAGATATTACTAAAGAAGGTATTTATTTGAAATATAAAAGAAAAGAATTTATAGTTAGGCCAAAATAGTAGCATAGAGCAAAGGGCTAGTGCGCTGTCAAATTAATTTTTAATATGACAGCGCACAGAGCAATTGAGCAA
>CAYZNX010000175.1:0-3019 GCA_964479825.1 uncultured Planctomycetia bacterium
GCAAACTGCCCCCGCCATCTTAAACTCACAGCCTCTGTAGAATCACTGGTGCCGTATACAATGCAATACCTGCCAAAAATTGAGGCAGCAAGCCGCTTGGAAATATTCTTATCTAACGGCACCTCAATACCAACCTCTTTATCTCTTAACCCATTCAATACAAAGTAGACATCCTTGATTTCTTTCTCTTTGTCTTCTATAAATCCCATTTTAGACAGCGCAGCGAGCACGGTAATAGACATATATCCTATAGCTGTCCTCGGAGGATAGCCAGAGGGGATTGAGATATGCCTAAGGCCGCTTTTTATAGACAGCTCCTCTAATCTGCCTCCAGACCCAATTGTAATTATATCTGCGCCTCTATTGAGGCCATCCTCAAAAGAAGATAGAGTCTCCTCTGTGTTTCCAGAATAACTTGAACAAAATAAAAGCGTATCTCTTCCTACGAAATTAGGCAATCCATAATTGCGGCAGACTATCACGGGAACCCTCAGTTCTTTCTGTGTATATACCCTGACAATATCCGCACCTATTGCAGAACCCCCTAAACCAGCAAAAACTATGTTAGAGATTTTGCCCTTGGGCCTTGATATATCAAGGCCTTTGCCGATATTATATGCCTCCGTGCATTGGTCAGGAAGATTCGAAATAAGTTCTATCATCTGCGAGGTGTCCTGCTTAAATATCAGGTCTTTGTTGTCTAGATTATTCATCTGGCTTTCTTCCTCATCTTTTTCAAAGCAGGCACCAATTGGTTAAGCCTCTTATTGACAAACTCTTCAACCTCTTCTCCTGTAGGCATGCGCAATGCCATCTCAGCCACTCCCTTTGCATCCTTGAAATTTAGATTCCTTATAATATACTTGATCTCGGGAATAGCTGCGGGGCTCATGCTAAACTCATCCAGTTCCAATCCTAATAATATCAAACCAAAGCCAGGTTCGCCTGCCATTTCGCCACACATGCCGACCCATATACCCTCTCTATGGCCCGCATCTATTATATTTTTTATAAGGCGCAATACGCCTGGGTGTGTCGGCTTATAAAGATATGCGATCTTCTCATTTACTCTATCTATAGCAAGGGCGTATTGTATAAGGTCGTTTGTCCCTATGCTGAAAAAATCTACCTCCCTGGCTAATAAATCGCACGTCAGGGCGGCAGAAGGTATCTCTATCATCGCCCCAACTTCTATGTCATTATTAAACTTTATATTCTTACGCTGCAGCTCTTTTTTTACTTCGTCGAGAATGCCTATGGCCTGCTTCAATTCTCCGATGCCTGATATCATAGGAAACATGACTTTAATATTTCCATAGGCGCTTGCGCGCAATATGGCCCTCAGTTGCGCCTTAAATATCTCTGGTTTTGCAAGGCAGAATCTAATTGCGCGCCATCCCAGAAAAGGATTCATCTCGTGAGGGACATCAAGCTGGGATAAAAATTTATCGCCTCCAAGGTCAAGGGTGCGCACTATGACAGGAACGTCAGGGAGCCTGGTAACTACATTTTTATAGGCCTCGAACTGCTCATCCTCCGTAGGAAGGTCCTGTCTATTCATATACAAATATTCTGTACGATATAACCCTATTCCTTTAGCCCCATGCGAAATAACAGAATCGGCCTCAGCTGGCAATTCAATATTAGCCGAGAGCTCAACCGTATGGCCATCAAGGGTTACAGCAGGCTCGTCCTTTAGATTGACGAGTGTCCGCTCAAACTCTATAAATTGCATCTGCAAACTCTGGTATTTTCTAAGCGTTGCCTTATCAGGGGTTATAACTGCAATACCGTCATTACCATCAACTATTAGAATATCGCCTGATTTTATTTTCGCTGTCGCCTTCTCTAAGCCGACAACAGCTGGTATCTCCAGAGACTTTGCCATGATAGCAGTATGCGAGGTGCGTCCTCCTATATCGGTAACAAACCCCATAACATTTTTCTTATGCATGGTTGCTGTATCAGAAGGTGAAAGGTCATATGCTACTACTATAACCTTCTGTTTTAATCCGCTCAAGGACTTCTCTTCTGCGCCCAGCAGGTTCTTTAAAATCCTTTTGCCTACATCATCTATGTCGCTTATCCGCTCTTTTAAATACTCATCGTCCATCTTGGAAAAAACATTTATATATTTATCCAGGACCTTGGCAAATATATATTCAACGCATGTATGCTCCTTCTTCAGGCTCTCTATTACCTCCTCTATCAGCATCCTGTCTTCCAGCACTAATAGATGCGCATTAAATATCTCTGCATGATGCGACCCCATTTCCTTTGTTATCTTCTTCTGTATATCCAGGATCTCTGAACGCGTCTTTATAAGCGCCTCTTCAAAACGCGCGATCTCCATCGGGACATCATCATCTCTGATCTTTTTGGCAGATATTGTAAATCTTCTGGTATCATATAAAAATGCCCTGCCTATTGCAATCCCAGGAGATGCCGGTATCCCTTTCAATATCACCCTAAAACCTCCCCTGTTATAATGCCTTCCAGCTCTTGAAATGCCTCCTCGGCATCTGGGCCGTCTATCTTAAGACGTATCAAGCTGCCCTTTTCAGCAGCGAGTGTCATAAGCCCCATTATAGACTTCCCGTTTACCTCATCCTTGCCCTTTTTGACGACAACATCGCTCTCGTATTTATTCGCTACCTGGACAAAAAGCGCAGCCGGCCGTGCGTGAAGCCCCTGTTCATTAGTTATAATAAGTTTTTTTTCTATCAACATGCGCTCAACACCCCGGACTTGACATAAGTCAATAATAATGATTGCTCTTTCCCTTGGTCTTAAAGGCGAGGTCTACAATAATCTTTGAAAGTTTTTTTGAATCGTGCCTTACATAATCCTTTGTATTGATAATATCCTCTTCTATTACATTATACCCTTTTCCGATTATTTTATCTGAATCAGCTATGACAGGATAAGAATTTTCATCCTCATATTTCTTAAGTAGTTCCTTAGGGACCGAGCCTGTATTTATAATACAATAATCCAGGATATCGCGTCTTGTGTGGGC
>CAYZNX010000176.1:0-3014 GCA_964479825.1 uncultured Planctomycetia bacterium
TCAGGATGACCCCTCTGTAATGAGGGAAAAACACCCCGAGGGGTCAAATAATATAGAGGTCGCAGAAGATGCGAAGCGGACAAATCAGGCAGGGCCAGAGACAATTGAAGAGAGAAAGAACATACAAGATAGCCGTGATCCCAGGCGATGGCACAGGGCCTGAGGTTATACGGGAAGGGCTTAAGGTCTTGGAGGCATTAAGTAAGAAAGATGGTTTTAGATATGCGGCAGTGAAATATGACCTTGGCGGAGACAGATATCTAAGGACAAAGGAATTAGTGCCTGATTCTATTTTAAAGGAACTTTCTAGTATGGACGCGATATATCTGGGGGCAATAGGCCATCCAGAGGTTAAACCTGGCATATTAGAACAGGGCATACTTTTGAAGTTGAGGTTCTATTTTGACCAGTATATAAATCTAAGGCCGGTAAAACTTTATCCCGGGGTATGGACGCCAATAAAGGATAAACAATCAGGGGATATAGACTTTGTTGTTGTGAGAGAAAATACAGAGGGGCTATATAAAGGCCTCGGTGAATTTAAGAACAAGGGTACCATGGATGAGATAGCTCTTCAGATTTCTCATAATACGAGAAAGGGTGTTGAACGCTGCATAAGATTTGCCTTTGAATATACGAGAAAAAGGAACAAGGACAACAAACTGACGCTCTGCGGAAAGACAAATGTACTTACATATGCATGGGATTTATGGGAAAGGGCGTTTAATGAGGTTGCAAAAGAATACACTGATATAAAGACAGATTATACCCATGTGGATGCTGCGTGCATGTGGATGGTTAAAAATCCCGAGTGGTTTGATGTCATTGTAACAGACAATATGTTTGGCGATATTATAACTGACCTTGGCGCCATGATTCAGGGCGGTATGGGTATAGCTGCAGGCGGAAATATAAACCCTGAGGGTCTTTCCATGTTTGAACCAATCGGCGGGTCCGCCCCAAAGTATACAGGGAAGAATGTCATCAATCCGCTTGCCGCAATCTGCGCAGGCGGCATGATGCTGGAACATCTGGGGGAGCAGGATGCAGCGAGGATGTTGGAGAAAGCTGTAATGAATGTAACCTCTGAAAAACTTAAGAGTCTTTCAGCAGGCAAGATGGGCTATTCTACAAGCGAGGTTGGAGACCTGATTGTGGAGAATCTATGAGTAAAAAATATAACATAGCTATTGTTGGCGTTACTGGCATGGTAGGCGGTGAATTTATCAAAGTACTGGAACAAAGAAACTTTCCAGTGGGGGATATCCGTCTTCTGGCCTCTGGCCGCTCAAAAGGCAAGAGGCTGAAATTTTGCGGAAGATATAATGAAGTACAGGAGCTCAAAAAGAATTCTTTCAAAGGCATAGATATTGCTTTATTCAGCGCAGGCGCAGGTATAAGTAAAACATTTGCCCCTTTTGCGGTAAACTCAGGGGCCATAGTAGTAGATAATTCCAGCGCCTTTAGAATGGATCCGGATGTCCCTTTAGTTGTGCCTGAGGTTAATCCTGGGGCCGCGAGGGCTCATAAGGGGATCATAGCTAATCCGAATTGTTCAACTATACAGTTGGTTGTGGTATTAAAGCCGATTCACGACACAGCTACCATAAGACGCGTAGTTGTTTCTACCTATCAGTCTGCTTCCGGCTGGGGAAAGGAGGCAGTGGATCAGCTCTGCGCAGAAAGCAGGGCAGTTATTGAGCAAATGGCAAGGGGCAAAGGGCAAAGGGCAAAGTCAAGCAAAATAAAAAGGGTATTGCCTGCGCAGATTGCATTTAATGTAATACCGCAGGTAGATGTCTTTTTGCCAAATGGATACACAAAGGAAGAGATGAAGATGGTAAATGAAACCAGAAAGATTATGCAGGACCCCAGTATAAAGATTACTGCCACCTGCGTGAGGGTAGGTGTTTTTGTTTCGCATTCAGAAGCAGTAAACATTGAAACAGAACAAAAATTAACGCGTGAAGAGGCCACTGAAATATTGAAAAGGGCACCTGGCGTTAAGGTCATAGATGATGTCCTGAAAGAGAAATACCCCCTTCCTATTGATGCCGCTTGTAAAGACGCCTGTTTTGTCGGCAGGATCCGTGAAGACGAGTCCATAAAAAACGGCTTAAATCTATGGATAGTCAGCGACAATCTGCGCAAGGGTGCTAGTCTGAATGCAGTTCAGATTGCAGAATTGTTGATAAAGTGACACGCAATATACGCCTTACAATAGAATATGATGGGACGAGATTTCGCGGATGGCAGAGGCAGGATGCAAAGGGATGTATAAGGACAGTCCAAGGAGAGATTGAGCGGGCATCAGAGAAGCTCTTCGGAAGAAGGGTTAAGTTGACAGGTGCGAGCCGGACAGATTCCGGGGTCCATGCAGAGGCACAGGCCGCAAATTTTAAAATAGATTCAGACCTTCCTGCAAGGAATATCAAAAACGGCCTGAATGGCCACCTTCCAAAGGATATAGCCATTATTTCAGCAGAGGATGCAGGGCTGGACTTTCACTCCAGGTTTGAGGCAAAAGGTAAGCTCTACAGATATACGATATTGAATAGAGAAGTCAGGTCGCCTTTATTAAAAAGATACTCGGCATTCATTTCCTGCGATCTCGATGTCGGGGCGATGAAGAAAGGAGCAAAATATTTTATAGGAAAAAAGGATTTTAGGTCGTTTCAAGCAAATGATAAAAAAGGAAGAGATCCGGTGCGGACTATCAGGAGGGTCGATGTAGTTAAGGAAGGCCGTGTGATACAGATCTATATTCAGGCAGACGGGTTCTTATATAATATGGCCCGCAACATTATAGGGACATTGATAGATGTAGGAAGGGGCAGGATAAGGCCGGGGGGAGTGAAAGATATTTTGTCCAGGAAATACAGGCCTGCGGCCGGCCAGACAGCACCGGCAAAAGGCCTTTGTCTCCTTAAGGTCTTTTATTGACCTGCTGGAATTAACTGCCTAAAGGCTGGGTTCCAGCGAATAACTTCACATTTTCTGCAATGCTTATTTTG
>CAYZNX010000177.1:0-1628 GCA_964479825.1 uncultured Planctomycetia bacterium
TAAATATCTGATATGTCTCATGGCCTTTACCTGCAATAAGTACGATATCGCCTTCCCGCGCCTCGCTCAGGGCACGACCTATAGCCTTATATCTATCTATTTCTATAAAATAGTTATTCTTCCCGCTTCTTATGCCCTTTGTAATATCGTGCGCTATATCCATAGGCCCTTCGCTGCGTGGATTATCACTAGTAATAAATATTGCGTCGGAAAACTCTGAAGCGATCCTCCCCATATGAGGCCTCTTGACCCTGTCTCTATCTCCCCCGCATCCAAATACTGTCAATAATCTTTTCGGTCTTAACTGTCTCAATGCCTTAAGGACATTCTCCATGCCATTCTCTGTATGAGCGTAATCCACAAATACCAAGAAATTCTGCCCGCAATCTATATTCTCCATCCTACCTGGCAGATTTGAAAGTCTTTCTATGCCTGTTCTTATGTCTTCCAGGTCCATACCCATTGCCTTGGCACAAGCTGCACAGGCCAATATGTTATAGACATTGTAAAGCCCTATTAAATGCGACTTGATCTCTACGCCGAAAAGCTTGAGGCTTAACCCGTCAAGAGAAGACTTGATATCCTTTGCAGACACATCCGATTCAGCAGCTATGCCATACGTAAGTATATTGATATCTTTCTGCAGCCTTACCTTCTCAATAATTCTTTTTGAATAGGGGTCGTCTTTATTAATTATTGCGTATCCACCCTGTTTAATCTTTGTAAATAATTTCAACTTCGATTCTAAATAATCGTCCATATCTTTATGATAATCCATGTGTTCACTTGACAGATTTGTAAAGACTGCTATATCAAAATATAGCGTATCCACCCTTCCTTGATCAAGAGAATGCGACGATACCTCAAGTATGCAATCCCTTACGCCTTCCTTATACATATTAGCCAAAAGAGAATATATATCTAAAATCCCTGGGGTGGTGTTAACAGCTGGTATTAATCTGTTAAGAAATCTATAATTGACTGTCCCTATGACGCCTGCCTTTTCAGCCTTTGCCTTAAACAGGCTCTCCAGCAAATACGTTGTCGTGGTCTTGCCATTTGTGCCTGTGATGCCTATTAGACGCATCTTCCTCGAAATGTCGCCATAAAAAACCCTGGCTATCTCAGAAAGCGCACATCTTGCATCATTCACATAAATATATGTAACCCCCCTTCTAAAGGTATAAGATTCTCTATAATTTAATTCTGTTACGACCCCGCATACGCCTTTATCTATTGCCTCATTTATAAAATCTGCGCCGTTAAAGCGCGAGCCTTTAATAGCTATAAAAAGATAGTCGTCCTTCACCGTCTTTGAATTGCAGGATAGGCCCTTAATCTCAATAGAGGCCCTGCCGTCGACCCTTATGCTATCAAGCCTTTCTATGAGCTTTTTAAGTTTCATCTCGCTAAAAATCCAGCGCCTTTTTTTTGCATTAAAAGGATTAAGATAGTGGTTCTATCTTGTAATATCCCATTAACTGCTCAGCCACTCTTTTAAAAACAGGTGCACACACCGTACCGCCATAATAATAGGGGCGGGGCTCATCCATCACAACAACTATAACAAACCGTGGTTTCTCAAAAGGCAAAAAACCTATAAACGAAGCTACAAATCTCTCGTGGGA
>CAYZNX010000177.1:1638-3007 GCA_964479825.1 uncultured Planctomycetia bacterium
TTTCCGCCCGGGTCTATCTTCTGGGCAGTACCAGTCTTTCCGGCTGGCTGATAACCTTTTATCTCTGCCAGTTTTCCCGTCCCTTCTTCTACTACAGCCCTTAATACGCCTCTCACCTTCTCGGCGGTCTCTTCGGACATCACCCTATGCAGTCTCTCTGACTCAAATATTTTTATCACATTGCCTGCCTTATCCTGTATCCTATCTACAATACGCGGTTTTACAAGACAGCCTCCATTTGCTATACTAGATATTGCCGCAGCAAGTTGCAGTGCTGTCACGGCGACCCCCTGCCCCATGGAAATGCTACAGATAGAAACCTTTGACCACTTACTCTTATCCCTAACAATGCCATCTACTTCACCTGGAAGCTCTATGCCTGTCTTTTTCCCAAAGGAAAAACGTTTGATGTATCTATACAATCTGCCTTCTCCTAACTTAATAGCTGCCTTCATAGTCCCTATATTAGATGAAAATTTAATTACATCTTTGAACGTCAACCAGCCATGCGGCCTATGATCATGATAAATATGGTTCACCCATCTAAATTCTCCGTTTTCACAAAAGAGCCCATCTCCCAGGCCAACTACGCCCTCTTCTAATACCGCAGAACAGGTTACTATCTTAAAACTTGAACCCGGCTCAAAAAAATCGCATATCGCCCTATTTCTGCGTGACCCTGGCGTATATTCATTTATATTATTAGGGTCATATGTCGGCCTATTGGCAAGCGCCAATATATCACCTGTATACGGATCCATCACTATGATGCTCGAACCCTTTGCGTTATACTCCCGGGAGTACTTATCAATCTCGCGCTCTGCAATGGCTTGAATAACAGAATCTATTGTCAGTACGACATCGTCTCCATCGGCAGGCGGTATCTCTCGGTACTCATAGCCAAACACCTCGCCCTTTTTTGCGTCCCTTATTGTATACCTCCATCCAAGTGTGCCTTTCAAATACCTGTCAAAAGCAAGTTCTACCCCCTCCAGGCCAACATCATCTACATCCACAAACCCTATCACATGGCTTGCGAGGGTTCCATTAGGATAGACCCTATCCGGTTCCTTCACAAAACCCAGGCCAGTTATGTTTAATCGCCGAATGGCCTTTTCCACTTCAGGCTGAACCTTGCGTGCCAACCATACAAAGCGGCTGCCCTCATTGAGCTTCTGTATTATTGCATCGGCATCCAGCTTAAGAATTTCAGAAATCTTCTTAGCCAATAATTCCTTATCCTGGGCCATTAATGGATCCGCAAATACAGAATTAAGATTGATAGAGACAGCGAGTTCTTTCAGGTTGCGGTCGTAAATCACGCCGCGCCTTGGAAGGAGATTGACAAATGTCCTATATTGACCTGAAG
>CAYZNX010000178.1:0-1247 GCA_964479825.1 uncultured Planctomycetia bacterium
TCTTTAACATTAACCCCTCATAGAGGGGTATAGGATGTCTCTTCCCATTCCCGTTTGAACGCAAATTTCCTCTTTACAAAATTTTATCTACCCTGTATAATGATTCCGCTATGCACAAGAAGGTCCGGCGTATAAAGATACGCAGGTCTTGGGCTATTAGTCCTGAAACCAGGATAAAGAAAAGCAAAAAGATATATTCAAGAAGCAAGAG
This sequence comes from uncultured Planctomycetia bacterium, assembly GCA_964479825.1. Lineage (GTDB taxonomy): Bacteria > Omnitrophota > Gorgyraeia > Gorgyraeales > Gorgyraeaceae > CAYZNX01. The sequence continues at coordinate 212 of CAYZNX010000178.1, forward strand.
AAAGAGGATTACAAAGGATGAAGTTAAAGCTTGGTCTTCCCAAGGGCAGTTTACAAGAAGCAACGCTAAGGATGTTTAAAAAGGCGGGATTTAGCATTTCTATAGGCGCTAGGAGCTACTTTCCGTCTATTGACGACGATGAGATTAGTCCGTTTCTATTAAGGGCACAGGAGATGGCGAGGTATGTGGCTGACGGTGCCATTGATTGCGGCATTACAGGCGCTGACTGGACGCTCGAGAGCGGCAGAGAGGTCGTCAGGGTATCAGAGCTTATATATGGCAAGCAGGGCTTGAGGCCTGTGCGCTGGGTTTTGGCAGTGCCAGGCGATTCTGCGGTAAAGGCCCCTCGGGATCTCAAAGGAAAGAGGGTCGCAACAGAACTCGTAAACGTTACAAAGAGGTATTTCAAAAGTAAAAAAGTAAAGGTTGATATAGAATTCAGCTGGGGCGCAACAGAGGCAAAGGTAGGCGCGGGATTAGTCGATGCCATTGTTGAGTTGACAGAAACAGGCGCCAGTTTAAAGGCCAATAATCTTCGCATAATCGATACAATTTGCGAATCAACTACCCTTATAGTTGCAAATAAAGATTCCTGGAAGAATAGCTGGAAGAGGAAAAAAATAGAAAGCATCGCCCTTCTTTTAAAAGGCGCCCTTCAAGCTGAGGAGAAGGTAGGGCTTAAGATGAACTTGGAGGAAAAGAATTTAAAAAATATTATTTCCGTGCTCCCTGCCATGAAGAAACCTACTGTCTCGAGTTTGTCTCAGAAGGGGTGGTGCGCCATAGAGACGATAGTTGATGAGAAGATAGTTAGAAGCATAATTCCAAAATTAAAACAAAATGGCGCACAGGGGATCATAGAGTATCCGCTAAACAAAGTGATTGCGTAGGTTACATGAGGTTACAAGAAGTTACAAAAGGTTACAGGAGGTTACAAAAATCCTAAAGAAAGGCCGCATGTTTTTATGTAACTTCATGTAACATCTTGTAACATCCTGTAACTTCTTGTAACTTTTTCTTTATGGAGGTATTATAT
>CAYZNX010000178.1:1257-2995 GCA_964479825.1 uncultured Planctomycetia bacterium
ATACCATAGTATCAAATATAAGGTTAGCGAGAAGGAGAGTGTAAAAATGCCTTGTGGAAGGAAAAGAAAAAGAAGAAAGATATCAACGCACAAGAGAAAGAAGAGACGTCGAAGAGATAGACATAAAAAGAAGTTAAGTTAGCCTCACTGCGTTCGGCTATGTGTAATCATATTATTGAATTTCCATATAATAAAAAGAAGTAAAGTTTAAACAACAGTGATAATGGCTTCTAGATATTTATTTACATCAGCGCTTCTAATAATATCGAGCTCGTTTATATTGGGGTGCGCGAGTTCCGCAGGTATTAAAAAGAGCGCTATTCAGAGTCCCAGCCAAGAGATCCTAAAAATAGCTGAGAGAAAAGCTACTCCTTCTCCAATATCCTCCAAGGCCTATGCCCATTATTCCATGGGCATGATATATGACAATGAGGGAAATACTCTTCAAGCTGTGGAAGAATACTTAAAGGCCGTTGAGTTCGATCCAAAAGCTGCATTGGTGCATTATAGATTAGGCGCAGCCTATTTAAAGTTAGGAGAGGTAGAATCCGCGATTCGAGCACTTAGAGAGGCAATAGGGCTTAATAGCGAGAATGCCAGGGCCAGATTTCTCTTGGCCCTTATCTATACCTCGCAGAAAAGATATGATGAGGCGACAAGGGAATACGAGGAGATATTAAAGAGCGAGCCGAATGACCTTTCTGCTATTACCTCTTTGGCTGATTTGTATATACTTGGCCAGGACCTTGACAGGGCTATTGAGGTATACGAGAATCTTGTAGCAGAAAAGAAAGATTCTCCTGTTATCCACTTCAGTTTAGGCATTGTATATGCAAGGGCAGGGAGGATAGATGATGCAGTAGCTGAGCTAAAGAAGGCAGTAGAATTGAAACAAGACTATCTGGAGGCGCATTTAGCACTTGCCGTGCTCTTTGAAATGAATAATAAATTGGAGGATGCAGTAGAGTATTATAAAGAGGCGATCAAGTTGGACCCTGTAAACACTAAGATTTATCGCCAGCTCGGTAAGTTATATTTCCATATGGATAAAATAGACGAGGCAATGTATCAATACAAGCTTTTATTGAAATTTGACCCGGAGGATGTTACGGCCTACATCGAGCTCAGCTATCTATATGTTGCGAATACCTTGATTGATGAGGCAATAGACATATTGCATAAGGCCCTTGAGCTGGATAAAAGGCCTCAGGATGTCCACATGGCCCTGGGCTTTTGCTATAGCGAAAAAGGCGATAAAAATAAGGCCATGGAGGAGTACAGGAAAGGCATTGAGATAGACCCGTTCAATTCACGGGCATATTTTTATTTAGGTGCGATACTTGAAGAGACAGGGGACAGAAAGGAAGCGATTTTGCATTTAGAAAGATCAGTTGAATTAAATTCAGAGGATCCGGAGGCATTGAATTACCTGGGATATATTTATGCTGACGAAGGAAAGAATTTAGATGAGGCAGATATCTTGATTAGAAAGGCGCTTGAGATGGACCCGGATAACGGCGCCTATAGAGATAGCATGGGCTGGGTTTATTATAAAAAAGACATGTTTAAAGAGGCGTTGGTAGAATTAGAGAAGGCCAGGGGGCTTATAGGCGATGATCCTATTATTTATGACCACTTAGGAGACACATACTATAAGACCGGAGATTTTGACAGGGCAAGGCAGGCATGGGAGGAATCCCTTAAGCTGCAGGATGATGGCGCCGTAGCAAAGAAACTG
>CAYZNX010000179.1:0-2993 GCA_964479825.1 uncultured Planctomycetia bacterium
TGGGTGAGCCTAAAGAGGCGCACAGGATAGTAGGGGAGAAGTGTATAAAGTGCGGTGCATGCAAGGAGGTCTGTAAATTTGGGGCGGTTTGTGTGGAATGAATATGATCAACCTTACAATAGACAATAGACAGATAGAGGCAGAGGAAGGCAGTACCATATTGGCCAATTGCCAGAAGATGGGGATAGATATACCTACACTCTGCTATTATAAGGCATTAAAGCCTTATGGCGGGTGCAGGCTTTGTGTTGTAGAGGCTGACGGTGTTTTAAATACGTCCTGCACACAGCCGGGTAGTGAAGGGATGATAGTAAAAACTAATACACCAAAGGTGTTTCATGCAAGGCAGACTGTTCTTAGGCTCTTGTTGTTAACCGCGCCGAATGCAGAGAGGATTGTGGAATTGGCAGGACAATACGGCGTTGTGGAGGACAGGTTTAAGCCGGAGGATACAAATTGTATACTCTGCGGATTGTGTACAAGGGCATGCGGTGAGCTTATGGGTGTTAATGCCATAGGGTTGGTCAATAGAGGGGCAAAGAAGGAGGTACTCACACCATTTGGCGAACTCTCGCCAATGTGCACTGCCTGCGGTGCCTGTAGTTTTATATGTCCGACAGGGAAGATAAAGCTGGATAAGATTACAGATAAGGAGATTGTGCCAAGATTCTCCGAATTTGATAAAGGGATGGGGAAAAGGCCAAATATATTCCTACCCTATCCGCAGGCAGTGCCTAATGTGCCTGTCATAGATAAGACTAATTGTCCCCATTTCTTGTGGGGCAAGTGTGGTGCCTGTCAGACATTCTGTGAGGCAGGGGCGATAGACTATGACGAGAAGGATACTACAGAGACACAGGATGTAGGTGCGGTTATTGTATCCAGCGGTTTTGATACATTTGATGCAGGCAAGAAGGGTGAATATGGTTATGCGAGGTATCCAAATGTTATTACAAATCTGCAGTTTGAGAGATTACTAAGTTCAAGCGGCCCTACGGCAGGAGAGATATTAAGGCCATCCGACGGAAAGATTCCGCATAAGATTGCCTTTATACAGTGTGTGGGTTCAAGGGATATCCAATGCGGTGTAGAATATTGCTGTAGTATAGGGTGTATGGCATCTACAAAGGAGGCAATTATTGCAAAGGAGCATCATAAGGAGATAGATGCGACTATATTCTTTATAGATATGAGGGCATTTGGGAAGGATTTTGATAGATATTATGAGAATGCAAAGACGCAATATGGTGTTAAATATGTGCGTTCACAGATATCAAAGGTTTATCAGAAACAACAGACAGAGAATCTGGTGCTAAAGTATGCAGATAACGAAGGGAAGATTGTTGATGAAGAATTTGACCTGGTAGTTTTAGTGGTTGGTTTGGTGCCGCCAGCAGGCAGCCAAGAATTAGCTGGAAAACTTGGACTTGAATTGAATGAGTATGGATTTATATTAATGGAGCCAAAGGATATACCAGAGACAGTTGTGAGCGGCAGCAGCGCCGCGGCAGAAGCAAGTGAATTGTTGGCGGACAGCCGATGGACACTTACGCAGAAGAAGGAGTATCCCCCTGAAAAGGATATAAGAGAGGAGGATCTGCGGGTAGGTGTTATAGTCTGCCGTTGCGGCAGGAATATTGCATCTGTTGTTAATGTGCCTGAGGTAAAGGAATTCGCCGCAACATTGTCAAATGTTGTATATGCAGATGAATTTCTATATTCCTGTTCAGCAGATTCACTGGAAAAGATAAAGGAGAAGATAAAGGAGCATAATCTAAACAGGGTAGTAGTTGCTTCATGTACACCAAGGACGCATGACCCGCTTTTCCGTGACACAATCAGGGAGGCAGGGCTTAATCCATGTCTCTTTGATATGGCGAGTATAAGGGAGCATTGTTCCTGGGTGCATATGGATATGCCGCGGGAGGCAACAGAGAAGGCAAAACAGCTTACGGCCATGGCAGTTGCAAAGGCAAGGCTTATGTACCCAATGAAACGCACATTTTCGGATGTAATAAAGAAGGCTTTGGTTATAGGCGGCGGGATATCCGGTATGACAGCGGCACTTAGCATAGCAAGGCAGGGATTTAGTGTGTATCTAATAGAGAGGGAAAAGGAATTGGGTGGACATCTATCCAAGATATATTATAAACTAGACAGAACTGATCCGCAGGCCTTGTTGAAAAAGACGATTGAAGAGGTAAGGAATAATCCATTGATAAAAATTTATTGTGACGCAGAGGTGAAGGACGTAAAGGGATTTGCAGGTAATTTTAAGACGATGATTACCGGTGATATAGAATTAGAGCATGGCGCAATTGTTGTTGCAGGAGGTGCAGAGGAGCACAAGCCTACTGAGTATCTATACGGAAAAGACCCTCATATTATTCTGCAAGATGACTTTGAGGAAAAAATCGCCAATCGTCAATCGGAAATCGCAAATCTAAAATCGGTGGTGATGATACAGTGTGTGGAGTCCAGGGAGGAGAAACGGCCTTATTGCAGCAGGATATGCTGTAGTACTGCTATAAAGAATGCAATCAGGTTTAAGGACGCAAATCCGGATGCAAGTGTTTATATTTTATATCGGGATATAAGGACCTATGGTTTTATGGAGAAGTATTATAAGGAGGCAAGGGAGAAGGGGGTCATCTTTATATTATTTGAGAAAGAGGATAAGCCCAAGGTGGAGATAAAAAATAATAAGATTTCAATAACCATGACAGACCCTATGATGCGTAGGAAGATTACACTTAGCCCGGATCTCCTGGTTCTTAATACGGGTATGGACCCGAGGGAGAATGAGGAATTGAGTAAGGTTATAAAGATCCCACGTAATGAGGATAAATTCTTCCTGGAGGCGCATGCAAAGATAAGGCCTCTGGATTTTAGTGTTGAAGGAGTATTCCTCTGCGGCACCTGTCACTCACCAAGACATATTGATGAGGCGATTACACAGGCAAGGGGTGCGGCTATGCGTGCAGTTACTATAC
>CAYZNX010000180.1:0-2976 GCA_964479825.1 uncultured Planctomycetia bacterium
TTATAAATCTCTTGATGCGTTTCACGCGTTCTCCTGCCGTCATTCTGAAATTCACGCCCTCCTTCATAGGATAGCCAAAGATAAACATGCCATGGACTAAAAACCCAAACCTGCGAAATGTCCTTGCAAGAGACAACATGTCCTCAGGCCGGAGGTGTTTATCCATGGCCTTTAATTCCTCTTCAACAGGCGACTCAAAACCAATGGCCACTGCGTTAATGCCGGCCTGCCGCATACTGTAAAGCAACTCCGAATCTTTGGCCTTATCAAGCCTTATCTGGACGCCTAAATCCAAACGTCTACCTGTATCCTTCTGGTAGTCTCTAAGCATATTACAAAATCTTATTGTCTCTTCTCGTTCCTGGCCAAAAAGGTCGTCAACTATAAAAAAATGCCTCGCCTCCCTTGTCTCCAAGAGAAGACTTATGCGTTCAAGGAGCCTCTCTGGAGAAGCAGACCTCGGCCTTCCTTTAACAGTGCAGAACTCGCAGTCCATGCCGCATCCCCTTATCCTTTCAATAGGGTAAAGCTTTATCCTGGCGTAGCGCACAAGGGAGAAATCAGGTAAAGGCAGCTTATCAAAATCAATAATAGGCTCTCTTTTCGGAGTGTAAATAATCTCTCCGTTATTTAAATAAGCAATGCCTTTCACGCCATTTATATCCATTTTTCCTTCTATAGACCACAGGAGTTCCTTAATGGTAATTTCGCCTTCTCCAATAACTACATAGTCAATACCGGAGTTCAATGCCTCAGCTATATTAGTGCCCACAAAATGCTGCCCCCCTGCAACAGTTATAACTCCGTTATCCTTGTATAGCCGGGCTATTTCATATAGCCTGGGTATGGTGCTTGTCAATCCGCCGTAAAAACCAACAACATCGGCAGGCCTGTGTCTCTGTAAAAAGGCATGGTCTGCTCCGCCTCTATCGCTCCGCGGCCCATATCCCCGGAGGTTATTCTCATCTATAACCTCGGCGTCCCATTTCTCCATCTCATTTGCAGAACTTGCCACGCATACAGGCCCCAAGGCCGTGGTCTTCTTGGCGATATAAGAATATATATTAAACGATGGATAAGCCGGAATCACAATTCTTAACCTGTATCTTTTTTTGGATAAATCAAGTATCATGGCTTCTTGCCTCAACCCCTCATATAAATCAGGATCTGCAGCACCCCTTTCCTCATCATCATAATTGCTATTGCTGCCAATAAGAGGCTTGTTATTTTAGAAAGCGCCTTTGAGCCAGATTCGCCGAACAACTTTATCAAAATATCTGAAAAAGAAAATACTACGCCTGCAAGAAGGACATTGATTAAAATAGCCGCCAATGTAGGATACAATCCATACTCTCCGATTATAATAAGAGATGTCGTCAATACAGCCGGCCCTACTATTAACGGCGTCCCCAATGGCACGCTTCCTAATTCTCTAGTTGGAATCTGACGTTTTTTCCCAGGATTTATAACATCTATTACCGCTATAGAGAGAAGTATAAGTCCGCCTGCTATCATAAAATCGCCCACGGTAATCCTCAGAAAAGAAAAAACAGCCTTTCCTAAAAATATAAAACCAATGGCTATACATAAGGCTGTAATCATTGACTGCAAAATAATCTTCAGCCTTTCCTTTCTCTTTATGCCGTGCGTAAGAGAGACAAATATTGGCAGCACCCCTATTGCATCAACTGCCACAAATAAAGGAATAAAGGCCAACATTAAGTTCTGCACCATAATCCGCTCCTCCTATTTTTAATTTATTGTATGGAAATTCAATAATATGATTACACAGATTGTCTTCTTACGTCTTTATCTGTGTAATCTTATATAGCATCTTATAAGCCGATAATCTGTGTAATCAATTAGCCGAACGCAGTGAGGCTAATTTATTTCATCCTCTAAAGCGATATAGAATCAACCCTGCTGCCAGATAAAAGACTAAAGCCAGAATATAGAGAAATCGAAGCCCTGAAATCATGGAGATGTATTCAAAAAACCCACCCACCACTGCTCCTATAAGATTAGAACCCAGTGCAATTCCAGGGTATTTAATGCGCTTAAATGTACTCGCAAATATTACAGCCGCGAAAAAAATAGGCAGCCCTGCCAGAAATCCACTTCCTAAAATCTTTATAAAAAAATCGAATCTTAATAGACCTGCGAGTGGGAAAAAATAGCTGACAAGTAACGACAGTTCAAGTGCCACAAAAAAGACCCATATTTTCTTCGGATCTTTTTTTATAACCAGCCAATTAGCCAGAAGCGCAATAAAAAGTATTGCAGAAAACACAACTGCATTTACCACCCACGTAGAGCCAAAAAGTAAAGATAATGTTGTAATACTCTTTGTCTCCAAAAGAAGGAAGCCGCATCCCAAAAGAAGAAAAAACATATCTACCTGAGCTCCTCTAAAAGGAGAGGGCATAAAAATGAATGCCATAGAGATACAAATGAGCATTAAAAGCGTAGACATGTAAAGCGGTGGTATTCCATGTTTTTTAAGATAAAGGTATGGCCAGTCGTCTTTAGTAACTTCTATATCGCTCTTCTCAGGAAGGGCCAATAAAACCTTTGCTAAATCTGGATGGGATGAAAGTAGATTGTTCAGGCCAGGGCCAGCAAATACCATAAGATTGAATAGATATGAATCTGTAAGGATATGGCGCGCCTCGCTTTTAAAAATAGACCTTACTGTCTCGAGGAGCCTGTCCTTCAGCCATTCAGTCGGCACTGAAAAGAGTAAGAGAACAATCCCGTCTGGCGTAAGAAGACGCCTTGCTTCTTGAAGCGCCTCGCGAGTATAAACATAATTATCCAATCTGACCGAAGAAGTTGTTGAAAGGACAGCATGGGAATCGAGTGTGCCATATACAATCATATCGTATCTGTCGTTAGATTTGTGCATAAATGAGCGTGCATCGTCTATAAAAACACGCACTCTATTATTCTGATAGGGGTCTTGGGGATGCTCTTTGT
>CAYZNX010000181.1:0-2935 GCA_964479825.1 uncultured Planctomycetia bacterium
CAAATATTCCTATAACTAATCTGCACACTCGGCGGATTGGGCTTAATAAAGGCCATGGACATTAACCTTTCCCTTCCTTCCAACCCCAATGCATATACAAGGCTCTTCGTGGCCTCGTATGCCTGTTTATCTAATCCCTCCCTCTGCAGTAACAATGTCTTTAACGTTGTAAAGAATTCTTTTAGCAATACATCCCTTTTACTGCGTAATAAACCAACCCCGGTCTGCGCAGTGCCTACCTCCTCCCTTTTTAGGAGAAGATTCATTCTTGTAGGATTTACCGTTTCCATGACCAATCCTTTAATTGTTCCAGGTATATCTCAATAAATTTCCGGCTGATACGCCTCAATTCTTCCCTGGGCAGGATATGTAGTATCTTATATCCTAAGAATAATGTCTCTTCAGCTGAACGTTCGGTTTCCCCCTGGCCTATAAAAACCTCTTCAAACAAGAGAGCAAATTTTAGATACTTCTTATCTAATTCGCTTAGACCCTCTTCTCCTACGATATCACGCAATCTCCTAAGGTCCACGCCCCTGCTATAAGATGCATACAACTGATTACTGAATTCCCTGTGGTCCTCCCTAGTCCTGCCCTTACCTATACCCTGATTCATGAGCCTGGATAGGCTCGGCAATACATCTATCGGCGGGTAAACGCCTTTCTGATGTAATGCCCTTGATAGCACAATCTGGCCTTCAGTAATATAACCTGTAAGATCTACAATAGGATGTGTTATATCATCACTAGGCATGGTTAATATAGGAATCTGGGTAATGGAACCAGTCTTCCCCCTAATCCTGCCTGCCCTTTCATAGATTGAGGCAAGGTCTGTATACATATACCCGGGATAGCCTCGCCTGCCTGGTATCTCCTCGCGGCTGGAACTAACCTGGCGAAGAGCCTCGCAATAATTTGTCATATCTGTAAGTATAACCAATACATGCATACCCAGATCAAAGGCAAGATACTCTGCACATGTCAATGCATAGCGGGGTGTAAGAAGTCTTTCAATCGGCGGGTCCTTTGCCAGATTTAAAAAAACCACCGTCTTCTGCATACTGCCGGAGGAATTAAAATCCTCTATAAAATAATCTGCCTCCCTCTGGGGGATACCCATTCCTGCAAAGACAATCGCAAACTCCTCACCCTCTTTTACACGTGCCTGTTTTACTATCTGGGTAGCAATCCTATTTGCAGGAAGTCCTGCCACAGAAAATATAGGCAGTTTCTGGCCTCTCACCAGTGTATTCAGGCCATCAATAGCAGATATACCGGTTTGGATAAATTCACTGGGATTATCACGTGAATACGGATTAATTGCTGAACCCAGGATAACAGTTCTTTTCTCCGGCAAAACAGGCGGCAGATTATCCAAAGGCCTTCCCCTGCCGCTAAAGACCCTGCCTAATATATCCCGAGAGAGATCTACTGTTAAACCCTCCTCCTGGATCCTTATACGTGTCTTTTCTATCTCCAGTCCAAGTGTTTCTTCAAATACCTGGATTACACAGATTTCATCTCCTGCATCTATTATCTGGCCGTATCTAATACTATTATCAGGCAGGACAATCTCCACCATAGAACCATAGCTGGGCTCTCTTAGATTCTTAATAAAAATTAACGGCCCGCTAATCTGTTTTAGGCCGCGGTATTCAACTGTAGCTAAGTTTTTCAATCTCAAGATAAAACTCCTTATCCGCTAATTCCCTTAAATGCGCTATCTTCTCCTTCACAGGGTGTTCAAGGATTTCTTCAAGGGAAATACCTGTTTTTAACCATTCATCCTGTTTGTGAAAAAACTGCAGTAAAACCCTTAAAAGCGCCTCCTGCCGTTTTAGGGAATTGTATCTATCTATAGGATCAAAGGCGCTCTGTTGCAGGAATATCTCTCTTATCATACCGCAGGATTCCAGGATGAGCCTCTCCTCGGCTGGCAATGCCTCAATACCAACAACCTGTGCAACCTTTTGAATCTCTACCTCCTTTTGTAATAGACTGGATACAGAATTAATTAAATCGTGCCAATCTGGTGTAACATTATCCCTAAACCAATCCGACAGTCCTTCTTTATAAAGTGTATAACTTATCTGCCAATTTATTGCCGGGAAATGCCTTCTATGCGCCAGGCTGGTATCCAATGCCCAAAAGGCTCCGCTTATCCTTAGTGAATTCTGCGTCACTGGCTCAGAAAAATCACCGCCTGGCGGAGACACAGCGCCGATAACAGAGACTGAACCTATGCGATTATCCTTCCCCAGACATTTCACCCTGCCACCCCTCTCATAGAAACTCGCCAATCTTGTCGCAAGATACGGCGGATATCCTTCTTCTGCAGGCATCTCTTCTAGGCGGGATGAAATCTCTCGCAATGCCTCAGCCCATCTGGAGGTAGAATCTGCCATTACAGCCACATCATAACCCATATCCCGATAATACTCAGCAATAGTTACACCTACATATATAGATGCCTCTCTTGCCGCTACAGGCATATTAGATGTATTTGCAATAAGCACAGTCCTATCCATCAATGGTTTTCCTGTTCTTGGATCCTCAAGATATGGGAACTCACTCAAGACTGCCGTCATCTCATTCCCGCGTTCTCCGCAACCAATATAAACAATAATATCGCAGTCACAGAACTTGGCCAATGTCTGCTCCAGTACTGTCTTACCAGTCCCAAAACCACCTGGGATAATACTAGTCCCCCCTTTTGCAATAGGGAAGAAACTATCCAACACCCTCTGTCCGGTAAGTAAAGGGATATTAGATGCTAGTTTTCCTTTTACAGCCCTGGGTATCCTAACTGGCCATCGTTGGAGCATGGTCAGATTTGTACCTCCCACCTTAGCAACAACCTCATCCACACTAAATTCACCTTCTTTAACTTCACTAACAGCACCGGGTATCGGAGACAAGATATAGTGAGTGATAC
>CAYZNX010000182.1:0-2890 GCA_964479825.1 uncultured Planctomycetia bacterium
GATATTTCTCAAGTGTTACTGTATAATCAAGCTCCTTTATAGGATGGTATGTTCCCTTTTTTTCATTCTCCTGTATATCCTCGTCCTTAAGTTTCTCCAATGCTTCTTTAATGGTCTTTAGGTTTACGAAACTGAGTCCTTGAAATGGAAGACCTATTTCTAAGATTTTTTCAAGGCATTTTATCGTATCTTTTCTTTTCTTTGTTATTATCGAGTTCTCCCGCTTAAGATCTGTAGTTGATAAAAACATTGCCTGGGTAAGCTCAAGAAGTGCGGTATAAATATTTTCTTCAATTTGAGAATATATATTCAGTTCTTTAATCGTGGTTAGTAGGTGATTCTTCTTAAATGTCTTAAATGATGATGAATTGACACCATGGAGAAGGGGTAAGTTTATTTTCCTGTTGATATATAATTTAGCAAATTCCTTTGGCGTTTTCATTTACTATATCACTCTCCTTGGGTGATCTCTCTTGAATACTCAGGGGCTGGCTGTTAGGAGTTACAGCTTTTCGCCTCGTCAGGTTATCCTATGGGTCTTAATTATCACTTTATAAAAGAATCTTCAAAACGAAAGCTCTTTACAGATTTTATACACAGAGGTTCTACTTCTTTAAATCTTTCTTCTATGGTATTACAGGTTATATTATAAAATTTTCTTTTATGTGCTACCTGAAATGATAATGTTTTAAACCTATTTGAAGAAAATGCCTGCTTATCTGTATGGGAAGTAATAAACCAAATTGCTTTTTCATTATCAAGATACGTTATTCCACTATTATGCATTTGGTAATCAGAATATTTTTCCCTAATCTGGTTAACAGTACTCAGTATAAGCAGATTTAATTCGTTATCAGTTAGTTCATTAAACGATTCCCCAGGTGCTTTTCTAACAACAATGTTAATAGAATCGCCCTTATCACTTACTGCTACGATAACAACATTAGGACCCCTCCCTTCTTGTTGAGCCCAGCCTTTAGGGAAAACAATACTAAACGCATGAGGTTTGTTCCTGTAAAGGTTCCGTTCCTGGGCCTCGGAGTACCTAAAGAAAAAAAGGAATATAAGGATACTTAATAAAAGCACTCTTTTCATCTTCAACTCTCCTACATTAATTTCTTAAAGAATTTATCACCCTAAGTAGTTCTCCTGATTCTCGGAGAAAGAGTTACAGCTTTTCAGGAGCTACCCTATCCCCTGGGTATTTAACTATTACTGAACAGTAAAAGTTCCGGTCAATTTGTTTGAGGCATTCCCTCTGCTGTCTACAACCCAAACCTGGAAGGAATAATTGCCTGCAGTAGTGGTTGATACTATCGCTGTAATTGCAATTGTCCCATTTGTCATACCACTAATACCCTGAATAGGACCGGAGATTTCTCCACCGGTGGTACTGAGTATTAGAGTTGTTACATCACCATCCAAATCTATAAAATCTATCGTTCCAGTAACTGTTACAGCGCCTCCTCCTTGTCCTACTGTTGCAGTTCTTGGTGAATAATTTAGATTAGAAATGGCTGGAGCGTTTGATGGACTCGTTGGTGAACTCCCATTACTACAACCGATTAAAACCAGCAAACATAATAGCCATATGTATCTCTTCATCTTCTTCCCCTCCTTATACCTTCTTAAAAATATCAGGATTCTTTTCCTCATTGTTGCATGTTGCAATGATTAATTATACAGATAATTGAGAATCATTCATAGTTACTTATAAAATCTTAAAAACTCCTCTACCGTTAACCCTGCCTTTGCTATCTGGTCTCTTAACAGGCCCTGCTTTATTGGTTTTCCCTTATGCACAGGGATTGACAGGGTATAGGGACTTCCTTCCTTTGTGAGCTTTACATGACTACCTCTTTGTCCCTCAACCTTCCATCCAGCCCTCTCAAAAGCCTTTATAACCCTGTGAGGCTTAAGGTTATGCAGGCTACTCATGAAGCCTTTTTAATCCTTCTCTTTTCTTCTAATACCTCAAGGTGTCCCTCAATTGCATCTTTTATCATCTCAAGTGCCTCCTCTACCGTATCACCCTGAGAGGCACATCCAGGAAGGGAAGGACACTCTATCCAGTAACCTCCGTCCTCTGTGTCTGTATGAAGGATTACAGGGTATTTCTTACCCCTGACAGTAACCTGATATTTCCTTTCCTTCTGTAGGTCTTTAACCTCACCCTTCAGTTCCTCCACAATCTCACCGAGTGCAATTGAAAAGACAACCTGTCCATTCTTTAAGGTATCAATGATCTTCTTCTTATCTGCAGTAAGGACAAAGATTGTCTCTCCGTCTGTTAAAAACCTGAGTTCTGAAAGAGGCCGTTCTATCTCCGGCATGTTCTTCTTGAGATAGTTTATAGCCTTTCTTATCTTCTGAAGGCTGACCCCCTTATCCATTAAGGTCTTGGCAACCTTTAATTGAATAAGGTCATTGAAAGAGTAAAGTCTAACAGAGCCATACCCTGTAGCCTCACTTACCGAAGGTTTTATAAAGTGAGTCCTATCCCAGTAATCAATCTGCCTGAAGCTTAAGTCCGTAATCGCCGATACGGTCTTACTGTTAAAATTCATTATATCCCTCCCTCTAAGAAGATAAATACATTTATGTAATCACAATACTAAATAAAGGCAGAATGTCAAGCAAAAAATAAAAGGCCCCAGGTTGCCCCAGGGCCCTGTGTCTTATTTGCCTAATAAGGGTTCAATATTTTTGAATCTATCAAGCAAGACATCTGTAATGTTTAGAACATCACAGCTATTAAAGCCTTCCTCTGTCTTATTCAAATTAAACTTGCTTCTATCATTAAGCAACCTGACTATTGCTTGGGCCTGATAGAAGTTATCACATAGAGCTTCATACTCACTCTCTGTTAATATGTAATTTCCGTTGTCTA
>CAYZNX010000183.1:0-2876 GCA_964479825.1 uncultured Planctomycetia bacterium
CTCGCTTTCGCTGCGGGCAAGCAGGGAACCTGTCAGCGGCGTCACCCGCTGGCTACAGGAACCCAGCCTTGAGCGGATAGCATGCGAAAGCATGCTCAGACAGGACAGCCTGAAGGCTGGGTTCCTGATGAGCATGTAGCTTGGAAGGTCCGAGGCTGGCGTGGTGGGTTATTGCTCTTGCCAGCTTAAGACTGTATAGGTTGAACCTCCGCCCAGGGATGGCCCTGAAGTCGCCAGGACCTCGTCATAGTGAATTTGCGCGCTTCCGGTAATATCTATGGTATTACCTACAATTGACCCATAAGCGACAGTGCTTCCTGAGAACTCAATTTCAGCGTTAGGCGCATATATCCCGGCAAAAAGACTCGAACTTCCAGAGTATTCGATTTCTTCGCAAGTCTGGGTCCCGTATACAAAGAAGTCAGACGGGATCCCATTTTGATTTATCACTCCTGCGCCGGATATATCTATTTCTCCATCGACGTAGAGTTCGACTTGGCCATTTGTAATAATTCGCGAACTGCCGCTTGTCTTAATTGAGTCCTCCCCTGTGATATAAATCTTTGAAGGGCCTTCTATTGTTAAGATCGAACTTCCTGAGAGTTCTATCTCGGAGAATTTATAATCTCCGGATGAAAGGGTTTGCGTATTTGAGCCTGACAAATCTAAATCCCCACTGCTACCAAGACTTGTTAGCCCTGAAGGGACAGATACAGAAGGAAGATTTATGTTATTATCATGGGGTTCATCTCCTGAAACTACTATGCTGCCTGTCTTTCTAATAGTACCACCAGGTCCTGTGCTGACATCGCCTCTTACTATGACACTGCCTGTAAGTCTCATTATATCATTGCTGGTTCCATTTGTTCCGACATCGCCGTTTTGCAATAGATTCCAGCCGCCATAGGAACCGTTATTAGAATTATAGCTGTCAATTACAGCGCTGCCGTATATATCTATTTCACCTTGGGCAAAAAGCGCGCTGGTGAATAGTGGACTCGAACCTCTTTGGAGTTCAATCCTGATTGATCTCGTGCTTAGGGCTGCCGCAGCTGATATGCCTGGCGCATAGCCAGTTGCATCGATGCGTGGGTTATTGCTTGCTGGGTCGGTAATAGATATGGTGATATCTCCAGTAGTCAATCCGGCTGAATCTGTAGATAGGATAGTCTTGGTGTATGGGTTACTGGTTGTATTCCACCCCGACCATGTTGAATTACCGTAATTAAGTTCCCATATACCAGATTGTATCCCTGCCTCTGCCAACCAGAATGCCTGGATCGAGGTTTTTTCTCTCTCCGCAATTCTAGATTCACTTATACTTCTAGCCAGAAGCCCACTGCCCAAAATAAGAACCACGGCAATTACCAGATAGCATGCTATAAGAACTATACCTTTACTATTGTTTTTTTTCCACATGCTTCTAATTTCTGAGGTTCACATTAGACACTAAGGTTGATTGCATTGTCCTGCCCTGGACAGTATTTTTTTGCGCCTGCAGTGTTATTTCCACTATATTAGGGGAAGATACTGCGCGCCTGAATTGCAGATTTATAATATCATTTGCCAGAACAGTCGTAGAACCTCCTGATGCCCTCAAGACCTGCTCATTATTTAGTCCGCCCAGGGAGTATGTAATCTGGCTTCCCCATTCAATATTTCCGCTTGCATTTATCACGTCTCCGTCATTGTCAATGTCCGACGGGATCCTAAAACTTATAGAAGAGTAGAGGTTGCCATCGTTAGGGACGCCTGATATAGTAGTTTGGCTGCTTTGACGCAGTTCTTTAATTATAGAGTCCATGGCCTTTCTTGTCTCCTGTTGCACATCAACCTGGACGTTTCCTGAATACCATGATGCCCTGCTGGCATTCATAACAGTGAAGATAGCCCCTACGATAATAGTGAAGATAAGCAAGACTATCATTAGCTCGATCAAGGTCAGCCCCTTCACGGATTATCTCCTTGCCATCAGCGTTACCAGGCGGGCAGGAGAGTCTAATTGGTTATTTCCATTTGTGTCTTCTCCTGCGTCCAATATGCCGTCCAGATCGCTATCTTCGCCGAAGATGCGGCCGTTCTTTTGACGCCAGCATGCGGTTATAGTTATCCTGAGCAGGTCGGGATTGGAATTATTTACGGTAACCCTAGCTTCTGAGTCTGCATTCGCCAGTCCTGCGATTTCAAAGTTAGCGGCGTTATAATTAGTAAATATCAGGTCGTAATTTTCGTTGAAAATCTCTTCGAGTTTTTCCTGACAGCTGTTTATTGCTAAAGTGAGGTTTCTGGCGCCTTCATTCAGCGTAAAGCATCCGCTGAAGGCCGCTATGATCCCCACGAGTGCCACTGTAAGGACCGTACCCGCAATAATCAGTTCCAGCAGGGTAAAGCCTTTCTCTTTTGTTTTTACTGCCATCATAGAGTATATTTTAATCCAGATAGTTTTTTATTGCAAGATTTATTGCTTGCCCTTATGAATTATAGCTGTTAACATTTTATTATATGGAAATTCAATAATATGATTACACAGATTTTCCTGCCAGAGGCAGGTCCGCCTTCGGCGGAAAAAGCAGATTACACAGATTAAAGAATTATCTGTGTAATCTAAATTGTATATTCTATGAGGAATAATCTGTGTAATCAGCGAGCGAAGCGAGCTTAATTTATCAGAATTATGGTTATACCACACAGAAATAAACTGATACTTGCTATAGTTTTTATAGGTATTGCTTTAACAATTAGTAGATTTTTTAGACATGCACATGTCTTTAAAGAGGGTTATGAGAAGGCTGTTTATGTCTCACACGTAGTTGATGGAGATACTATAGAGCTTGCCAATGGCGAGGAGGTGAGGTATATAGGAATAGATACGCCTG
>CAYZNX010000184.1:0-2849 GCA_964479825.1 uncultured Planctomycetia bacterium
ATTTAGTTGAGCAGTCGGGGAGTTTTCTTCGTCTCTCCGACTGCTCATTTAGTTATACGCTTACTGCAATTTGTGTATATTTGCGTTTATCTTCCCCTTGTCTATTTCGATAATGCCATAGGCCCTGTATGGCGCGAATATAGTATCAGTAGCACTGCCAGGGTTAAAGAAGAGGATGCCGTCTATCAATTCATTCATAGGCATATGGGAATGCCCAAATACTATAATATCAGGTTTTTGCGCCTTAAATTCGTCTTTTAGAATCTTTATCAAATTGTTAGGATCGCCATATCCATGGATCAGGCATATCTTTTTGCCTTCCGCATCAAAAACCCTTTTCTTTTGCAATGCATTGCTGACATTTGGCAAATCCATATTTCCGAATACAGCTTCTACCTTGGATATTTTTCTGAGGGCCTCAAGGATACACAAATCTATTAAATCCCCTGCATGTAGTATTAAATCGCAGTCCTTTAAGGCGTTAATAAGACCCGCAGGTAATTTACAGTTAGACGCTGATAGATGAGTATCAGATATAACCCCTATCTTCATATGGAGCGAGTGTCACTTAGGTCTATGGATGGCTTGCCGTATAACTCCATCAAGGTATTGACGCTTTCTATGTCCCAGACCCACAGCTTAAATTCCTTTGCCATAAGGTGGGCATTGTCACTTATCCCGCCAAGCGAGATTAGGATGCTTCTTGCAATCCTGTTTTCATGTCTTAATCTTTTTAGGTTTTCCATTGACTCCGTGATGTCATTTTCGTCTATATATTCATTTTTAACTGTGCACAACCATTTGACTTTACCGCTGGCGGCTAATATGTTTGTAGTGCCGCTGGAAGAGGATTCCAATTTTCTGACATTATCAAATGAGGTAAATTTATGCCTTCTCCCGTTTAACTGTATAACATCATTTTTGAATAATTTAAAAAGGTCAACTATCCTAGAAAAAAGCTCTTTTTCAAATTCCACCATGAAGATATTTAGTGTATTTACTATCTCCTTCCCGAAGCAGGCCGTCTCGAGGGTTTCGTCTATACTAAATGACATGATCCTCTTAAGATAGACAGATTTTAACCAAAAACAAAAAAGCCCGTCTTTGAATCTATAGAACGAGCCATTACGCGCCACGATATCCAGGTCTATCAATTTATTTAATAACCTTGAAACCTCTCTTGTCTGCAGCCTGGCAGCCTTAGCGATATCGTATTGTTTTTTGTTTTCGGTGGCGAGCGCTATAAGAATAGCAGCTGATTTGGACAATAGTTTACCATCGGAGAGCTTCAGGAAGAAAATAGAAAAATGCTGGTTGATGATCCCCGTCTTTTTGAATATTGTTTCAGTCAGTGCATATTCAATTATTTTGGTATAGTCATTTTGCGGCGCCTTATTGGAAAGGACACACCTGTCTATTTCCGCACTTATTATCTGCATATAAAAAAGATTATTTCCACTAAAGGAGCTGATGAAATCAAGGTATGCCGGGGGCAGGGCCACGTTAGATATATTGTCCTGAAGAAAAGACCTGGTCATATTAACGTCTAAATTTGGCAAGGATATCTTTTCAAAGTTACCGAAGAGCATCGTAAGTTTTTCATTTAAGATACGCTGGGGCACAGTAATCCTGGAACTTATCAAGATATACATTGTATCCTTTTGCAGCATAATCTTTTTAGCTAAGGTTCCAAAGGCGTTTTTTAATGTAAAATTGTCAATGTCCTGAAATTCATCCAGTACGAGCACGCAGCGCCTCTGTGTCTCCTCAAATATTGCTGCTGGGATATCCAGCATAAACGAATATGCCTCGTCAAATCGCCCCCTTTCTATATCCTGCAGGACCCGCATGCAGAGCTGAGCAGTCTTTGGATATACCCTTTTTACATCTTCTATTAAAAGCACGGCTTCGCGAGGGGCTGTTAAAAAAGTATCTGATTGCAGAAGCTGGAAAAGGGCTGACTTTATAAATCTCTTTGCGCAAAAGTCAAATGGCTCTATCTTTATCTCGAGGTATATAACTATAATGGAATCTTTTTTTATTATTTTATTTGAAGAGACAAGGTTTTTTATGATAGAAGTTTTTGCCATAGTTTGATCACCAATAATGGCCATATTCTGTCTGTATCCTTCAGAAAAAGAATTGATGCGGTTTGCCAACGTACTGATTATATCAGCCCTTATGTATTCCATATCAAACTTACTCTCTCCCAAATCTTAGAAATTCACAGGCCTTGGTGTCGGCGAACAACACCTTGATATCCCTTGTCAGGCCAAGTGTAAGGCTCATAAGGTTAAAGCAGTCCTTTCCTATTATTTCTTTTTTTATCGTGTAGCAATGAGGGGGATTATTTATATTATATTCTGATTGAAAATCCGAGGATCTGTTAATCCGCACCTTTATCTCTTCTCCGCAATCTGCGCACTTCACCAAGACATAAAATGCCCTTTTAGGACTTTGGCAAATCAAGTTTTTAATAATTCTTTTAATAGATTTCATAATAAACAGATTTATTCATTATTTAGGTCCTTCGCTGCGCTATGAGGCTCCTATTCGTCGTCTCATTACGCTCGTTCAGGATCAATCCGCCTACGGCGGATTGGAGCGGGTGATGGGAATCGAACCCGTCGTTCGCTCCGCTCACTCCTTAAGAAAAAACCCTGATGGTTTTTTCTTAATGTTCTTTTTCCTTCCGCATAGAAGCTAACTACGCCGATAGGGGGAAACAATCTTTCCCCCTAATACCCGCTTTTTGTGGGTTCGCTTCTTTATGTGCGGAGCGGGTGATGGGAATCGAACCCACGCTGCGAGCTTGGGAAGCTCGTGTTCTACCATTGAACTACACCCGC
>CAYZNX010000185.1:0-2814 GCA_964479825.1 uncultured Planctomycetia bacterium
AGGCTACGAACATGTCTATGACATAGAGGTAGACGGCACGCATAACTTTATTGGCAATGGCATCTTTGCGCATAATACGTATATGCAGGATGGTGCTGGGTTGCCCCACGCCAGCCGGGCCCATGATGGAGATATCAGATATGCAGTGAGGGTTAGACAGGAGATTGAACCTCGCATTGGGCGAAATCTCGCTCTATTAGAGAGAAGACTAAAATCCAGCCCAGAATTATTTACTCCTTTATCAGGACAGAAAGCTGTAGAAGCGATACTTGAATATATGGGGAGGCATCCTGATAGCTATATCGGTTATGGAGATATGGCCAAGCTTGGAGCTATGAATAAGGCATTTACACAGCAGAGTGCTGGCATGGATAATGTCGTGGACAAACTCATTCCTTTAATGACTGCTGCAGCTGATATTGTATTAACTCAATCTGGGGGTCGGGTTGTCAGGATAGGCGGTGATGAGGTAGGCTTGGTTCTTCCTCCTGATTTGACGTGGGAACAGGTTAATAACATTAGGTTAGAACTTCAGGCTACATTGGATAGATATTTAGATGGTAAATATAAATTTGTAAAGATTGGCGAAATAAAAGATATAGAAAAACTAAAGGGCATTTTGGCTACAGATGATTTGGGCCTGGCAGGGATATATGAAGATAGGGATGGCCTTTTTATGATTTACGAATCAGATAAAGCCTCAAGTGTAGAATTAGAAGCACTCGGGGAGCCAGCAGCTATACCGAGCCCGAGGATAAGCCTTGGCATAGTAAAGGCAGCTAATGTTGCAGGGAATGATGTGAACGCTAATTATGGCATTAGCATGAAACACGCTGAATATGTGCATGGCATGGCAAAGGAGAATAATTTACATGGAGCAACAAGCAGGACATTAGGTGAACTTGATAGATTTGATATAGAGGCACAGGAAGCAACAATCCCTCAGCTATCAAATGAAAGACGCGAGAGAATAGTAAATGGATATAAAGAAAAAGGTCTTACACTATATGCCGACCAGATAGAAGACTATTATCCTGTTATTAAAAGGGAGTATCTATATTATGTTATTGAGAATATTTCTTCCGCTGCTATAGGGACAACAGTTTTAGTAAGAGGGCCTCCTGATAATTTCTATGTAGTTACGAATGCTTCTAATGGCGCTGTACTTATGAAATTAGAGTTTTGTTATGCGCCCAGAGGGACGTTTAAACAGGCTCTTGATAGGGCCATAGAGAAAGGCGAATTTACCTCAGATGGCTTAAGGGAAAGGCTAACGGGCTGGTTTGGCTTAAAGGTAATAAATGAATTCTTTGACCATATGACTGCGAATAATGTAATCTTGACTGAAGCAGAATTTTTGGATGAGAGATTTAGAGAAGAGGATTTACCAAATGCTATTAGCGTAAGGCTTTCTCAGTTCATCGATGAAATATCTAAGGGTATAAGCGCTCGCATCGAGGTGGAGGCAGATGTCAGGGTTATCAGCGCTGTTGTAACTTTAAATGAGATAGGAGAAATAGAAGGGTTTATAGATACTGCTGATGACTTAGTTAAGATCTCCAAACCAGGCTCTACGTTTACCATCACCACTGACGCAGGTAATATGGTAAATGTCTATGACGCTCGTAAAAAGGATTTATTTGATGATGAGAGAGTAAACTACAGGCTAGAAGGACGCAATAAATTCCAGGAAATCTTAAAAGAGGCCTACTCTGGGCCTGCCTTGAACCCTGCTGATTTAGCTACATATATGTTGCAAGATAAAGGGGATGAATCAGGCTTGCTTCCTGGACCCGCCATGCCTACCATAGATGAAGAAAATTTTTACAGGGATATATTAGAAACCAGCCGTAAGGTTTCTAAACCTGGTGAACAGGTAAAGATTGCATTGTGGATTATGCAAGAGGGCTTGCGTTCTGGAGTCTATTCTCAGCATGATATCCTAAGGCTTTGGAAGCAGCTTATAGAGAGGCTGCCAGAAGGAAACGAAGAATGGATTGGCAGCGCCTATATAGATATGGCTGAACAATTGGCGATATTCGCTGAGTCAGGAGAATTTGAATACTTGGATGGAGAGGATGATATCTTGGATTCTATGAGGTTTATGTTGACTGATAGAGTAGGTTCTCAACCATTGGATGTGAGGCTAAGGGTAAAATTATATTTTGTGCGTTTTCACTTAGCATTAGGAAGGATAGACAATGCCATCTCAGCGTATTCACGAGCGTCTCTACAAATGGAAATAGTGGGAGACCGTGTGCATGCACTACCAGAGATAATAATAGAAGCCAGTAGGATATTAAAACCAATAAGAGATGGTGTATTACAATTGGACGATATTAATAAGAGGATGCTCTTATTAATGGGATTAGAGCAGCAGGTTAATAACTTACGACGTATGGCATTTCTTATTCCAGGGCCTGATTATGGCGGGACCCCTAATGGAAGGGGCCAGGCATTGGAGGCTGTAGAGCAATTTGAGAAGCCGAAGGCAAAATTAGCGCAATCCGAGGCCCTGCCTACAATTGAGAAGCTAATGGAAGATTATTCTAAGGCCGAGAGTGGAGTTACGTTACATATAGCCGAACTTATGCGTAAAAATCCAAAGATGTTTCCGCAGGTCCCATCTGATTTATTTCCAGGATTAGAGGAGGGTGGTGCAGCAGCTGAGAGGTTTCCATATACAGAAATGCTTATATTTCATATAATTCAGGCGTTTTTAAGTGTCTCCATGTTTTTTGTCTCTTCGTCGACACTCGCCCTTCCTGCTATAATATTCTTAATTGGAAGTTCAGTTTATCTTAGCATGGTTAG
>CAYZNX010000186.1:0-2806 GCA_964479825.1 uncultured Planctomycetia bacterium
CATATTGGCGGACTCTGTGCGCTGTCGTATTAAAAATTAATTTGACAGCGCACTAGCGCATGATATAAGTGCTGACTCGCAATCTCATATCGTGGCGCCTCGGTTCAGCAGGATTACCCCTTATATCAATGTCATCTATATTTATAAACCGCTCCATGCATTCAAGTTTATTGACAAATAGGCCAAGTTGATGGTAGCCTGCCTTTGCCTCTATTAAAATCGGAAATTTCAAGTAAGGCTGGTTTAGTGTGCCTGCCTTTGAAGTATCATCAATCACCTCAATTGGCTTTATCTTCAATATCGTTACATTGGACGCCTCTGCTATGCTCGAAAGCCCCTCGAGCAGACTGGATATCTCCTGCTGGGCCGGCAGCTTCTTGGAAAATGCAACCGACTCTTCCTTAAGTATAGCGTACTCTGTCTTTAATCGCTCCCTATTAACTATCATAGCCTTCGCACTCTTCACCCTAAGCCTAACAGCATTAAACTCCCTGTTATGCACAATAAAGCCTGCAAACTGCGGCCGTAAGAGAAGATTGTAGTACACTAAAAGTGCTGCTATGCCAAAGATTCCAAAAAGTATATATCGTTTCTGTTTCTCTTTATTGTCCATTGAAATATAATGCTATCTTAAAATCAACTATGTCCTGCTCCTTGACGCTATCGCGCTGCACTGATTCAAGCTTGATATCGCTGAAATCCTGAAAAAACGATGGGTCTTCCCTCAGATTCTTCATAAACTTCCCCACAGATGCCATGGCCTCTTCCTTTCTTGATATAACGCTGCCCTCTATCATAAAGTTACCTTCTTCATCTGTGCGGATGCGAGACAACCATATACCAGGAAGCATAAGATCCGAGATCTCGTTTAGTTTCTTTGCCCACAAAATTTTTCTTTTTACGACTTGATCTAAAGCGCCCATCTTGGCCTTTAGTAGAGATATCTCTCTATCTATTATTTCTACCTCTTGCTTCTCTACTGCAAAACCCTGTTCTTCTCTTACTAATTTCAATATCTGTTTTTTTCTGACAAAAGTTCCCATGGATAAAAATAAAAGAGATACTATAAGGACTGCTGCGACCAATCCTCCTGCCAGAAAATAGACCCTGTTCAATTCAAGATCAAACTTAAAAGGGGTTCTCTTTTCTTTACGCATATTGTCGGGCAGTAAATTTATCTCTATCATAGTCCGTTGGCCCGTTAGGATCTCAGGGCAAGGCCCAGGGCAACCGCAAAGATGGCCGGCCATGTTTCCAAGTCTTCGCTTTTTTCCAAGATGCTAATGCCTTCGAATGGATTCCACATCGCTACATTCACGCCCAAATTCTCTTTTAAGAAATCAACGATATTAAATAGATACGAACTTCCTCCGCTTATGTAAAGACCTTCTATGACCTTGCCAAACTGCGATTCAAAATAATCAAAAGACATCCTTATCTGCGAAGTGAATCTTTCAAGGACAGGCGCTGTAACATTAACTACATCCTGTCTCTTTTCAGCTGGTCTCTGTTTCAAGGCCTCTGCCTCATCTAAATTAATCCCCATGGCGCTTTTTATCCTCTCTGTAATATCCATGCCCCCCCATAGCACATCCCTTGTAAAATAAATATCCCCTTTCATTATTATGTTCATATTTGAAAATCTTGCCCCAAGATTTATCAAGGCGCACGTCTCATTGCCATCCTTCTTGCCCATGGCTCGATTGAAAGAATTAACTAGTGCAAAGCTATCAATATCTATCACGTTGACCTCGAGTCCGAGTTCTTTAAAAAGGCCCAGCAGTCTATCCACCTCATTCTTCTTAACAGCGGCCAGCAGGACCCGCTGCGATCCTGAGCTAGTCCTGTCAAGCATAGCGCAATCTATAATACAATCATTGATATCAAAAGGTAAATACTTACTGGCCTCGAATTTTATTGCGCTCCGGAGTTCTTCCTTTTTCATAGGCGGCATTTCTATATATCTCACGATCGCGGACGACCCGGATATTGAAATATTCACACGCCTTGATGGTAATCTCCCTTTCGATATAAACTGCTCGAGCGCAGACCTTGTATCACCATTTACTACGGGATTAAGGCCACACCTGACGAGGCTATAGCGTCCACGTTTATCTTCGAGCTCTATTAGCTTTACACTAAAACTTCCAATGTCTATGCCTATAGCATTCCTCATATTTAGTACACTGTAAAATTAGTTTTTAGCGGCAAAATTGCTGTTTTGAACAATAGAACAATTGAACATTAGACCGTCCGCCACACATATTGGCGGACTCTGTGCGCTGTCATATTAAAAATTAATTTGACAGCGCACTAGCACCTATATTAAATAAAAATATATGCTATCTATAACCGTGGCTGTCATTGCACAACCGGGTCATTTGGCCCTGCCGTACTAGAGGCATTTGCCCTTATAACCCCTGTCTCGTCAGCATAAAAATGCCTGGTGCCTGTTTTTCCGGATGCAGTTGGGTCAGCATTCAAGGTAAATGTCTCTGAATCTATACGTGTGAATGTAAAACTGTATCCCTGTTTTGTGCCGCTGGCAAGAACGCTGTCAATGTATGGCGGGACTGAGACCGGCGTTACAAGATCTGAGAGCGCACCAGGATAGGTATGAGGATAAGAATTAGCATAAAAATTCTGGCTAGCCGTAACAATAGATCTGCACGATGCTACTGCAGCCATCTCATTTGCATTATGCCTTGCCCTTATTACGCTTGAAATGGCCAATGTCGCAAGTGTCATTACAATTGCGACAACTATCATTATCTCAACTAATGTAAACCCTCTTCTTTGTTTCATT
>CAYZNX010000187.1:0-2802 GCA_964479825.1 uncultured Planctomycetia bacterium
AGCGGGTGGCTGCCAAGACGGAGCCCTTGCCCGAGCGCAGCGCAAGCGAGCACGGGCGAGGTGGATTGGCAGACAGGACCCGCTGGTCTGTAGTCTTTGGTCTTCGGTCTGTAGTCTCTTATATGTCTCGAAAACATATTATAAAATCTGCCGGGGTTATAGGGTTTGCCACTATTATAAGCAGGGTGCTCGGGTTCTTACGCGACATCTTGATAGCAAAATTTTTCGGGACCGGCCGTTATGCCCAGGCATTTGTGGTTGCATTTCGCATTCCCAATATGTTGAGAGACTTGATAGGAGAAGGAGCTACAAATGCGGCCTTTGTTCCTGTCTTGAGCGAGAATTATGTGACGCAGAAGAAGGAGGAATTCTGGAATCTAACAAATATTCTTTTGAATACGATCCTCATTGTTCTGGCAGTCGTCACTTTATTAGGCGTGGCCTTTGCCCCTGTGATAGTGCGTCTGATAGCGCCTGGTTTTATAAGCGATAACGAAAAATTGAATGTCACAATATATCTGGCGCGGCTCATGTTTCCTTATGTGCTCCTTGTTGGGCTTTTTGCATATAGTATGGGCATTCTGAATTCCCTTAAACATTTTTCAGCGCCTGCCTTTGCGCCTGCGATCTTGAATCTTTCTATCATAGTCTGCATCTTACTCAGACAGGGCAGCGTGACTGCGCTTGCTGCAGGGGTTTTGGCAGGCGGCGTTATACAACTGGCCATACAGCTCCCTGTCTTATTCGCAAAAGGGTTTAGTTTTAATTTCCAGAGCGGCGTATTCCATCCTGCTGTTAAAAAGATTGGCATATTGCTGATGCCGCGTATCCTGGGTTCTTGTGTGTATCAGATCAGTGTTTTCATAAACACAATGCTTGCCTCGCTCTCGAATATAGTAGGCGAGGGAGGCGTTGCAGGGCTTTATTATGCAAACAGGATATTTCAGTTCCCGCTGGCCATCTTTGGGATTGCTGTTGCGCAGGCTGCGTTGCCGACCATGTCCAGGGAGGCCCTTGAGCCAGGGCTCGATAAATTGAAGGAGACACTTTCATTTACATTGAGGGCGGTTAATTTTATTATGGTGCCTGCTTCTTTAGCATTGATTGTCCTCTCGCGGCCTATAACCAGGACGTTATTTGAAAGAGGAGAGTTTGACAGTTATTCTACATTTATAACATCGCGTGCACTTATATTTTACTCCATAGGGCTTTTTAGCTATGCCGGCATAAAGATACTCGTGTCATGCTTTTATTCTTTAAAGGATACGCTTACCCCTGTAAAGATTGCGAGTATCTCGCTAATCCTTAATATAATATTGAACATAGTTTTTATGTTTCCTTTGAAGATAGGGGGCCTTGCATTAGCTACTTCCATCTCGGGTAGTTTTAATTTCTTTGCGCTTTTTTATGTTCTGAAAAAGAAGCTCGGAAACTTTGGGGGGTTAAGGATACTGTCTTCTTTTGTTAAGGTGCTGATGGCAAGTATTGCAATGGCTGTTATAATATACCTCCTCGCTTTTGAATTTGGCGTCCACCTTTTATTTGTCATATTTACAGGTATGGTGGCTTATATTTTATCTGCATTTATTTTTGATGTAAAAGAGGCAAAGGAGTTTTTTAGATGGGCATTAAGGAGAAATTAAAGGACATACCGCAGGCGCCTGGGGTATATATAATGAAAGATAGCTCTGGAAATGCACTTTATATAGGCAAGGCCAAGGACCTCTCAAAAAGGGTAGCAAGTTATTTCTACGAACATAGGCCTAAGACAGTTCGTCAGATGTCCCTATTAAAGCGCGTAAAGGACCTGGAGTATATAATTACGTCTTCTGAAGAAGAGGCGTTGATATATGAGGCAAACCTTGTTAAGGAAAGGAGGCCGAGATATAATGTTGAACTTAAGGATGATAAGAGTTTCCCTTTTTTAAAATTGACTCTTAATGAAAGATTGCCCAGGCTCACTATTACGAGGAAAAAGATTGATGATGGGTCAAGATATTTTGGGCCTTATACGCGCGTAAGGCTTTTACGCAGCGCCCTTTCTATAATGAAGGGTATCTTCCCCCTGCGGACATGCAGGAAGATACCAGAAGAGCCGTGTTTATCGTACCATATAGGCCATTGCCTTGGGCCATGCGTAAAGAAGATTGACGAGAAAGAATATCAGCAGATTGTAAACGAGCTGGTCTTGTTTTTAGAAGGGAAGAAGGCCAGGCTTCTAGAGGAACTGGCTCAGCGAATGAATAAATTGGCAGAGGGGGAGAGGTTTGAAGAGGCGGCTATCGTGAGAAACAGGATTGCTGCTCTTTCAGAGGTACATGGGAAAAAGACGAGGGATTATAGCAGCTGGGGAGATGTCGCTGTTAAATTGAAGAGGCTTCTAAGACTTCCAAGATTGCCTTTAAGGATAGAGGCATTTGATGTTTCGAATATCTCAGGAAAAGAGGCAACAGGTTCCATGGTGTATTTTTATAATGGGGCGCCGGATAAATCTAATTACAGAAAATTCAGGATTAAAGATGTAAAGGACATTGATGATTATGCCATGATTAGAGAGATCGTGAAGCGGAGATATAAGAGATTAAAAGAGGAACAAGGTCCTTTCCCGGACCTTATTATAATTGACGGCGGTAAGGCTCATTTGCAGACGGCCTATGAAGAGCTTTTGAGACTGAATCTCAGTTATATCCCTGTGGTTAGTATTGCAAAGCAAGAGGAGAGTATATATACGCATGGCTCTAATAGGCCCTTGGATATAAATAAGGATTCGGAGATTCTGCATTTTGTGCAGCAGGTGAGGGA
>CAYZNX010000188.1:0-2800 GCA_964479825.1 uncultured Planctomycetia bacterium
GTCCGCCACAAATTATGGCGGACTCGGGGTTAATTCCGACATACAAGTTATCTCGTCCCCTGCAGGGACTCTATAACTTGTGTCGTCGTTAAGGAGGGTTTTAATATGATTCAATGGTCTAAGTCAAACGATGCTTTGGGAACAGTAAACAGGGGTAATCCCGCAGAGAGCGGTCTGTGCACACTCTGCCGCGTAGATTGTTCTGGTAAATGCGAAACCTGGCTGTCAAGCCTCAGGGGAAGAAAGATGCTTTATCCTCGGGACTATAGTTTTGTAACCGCAGGAAGCGCCAATACCTCTCATATAGGTGTTTTTTATAATTCCTTGCGTATAAACGGTTATAACTACGGAGCAAATGGTCTGCCTAAGGGTTTATCCAACTCAGAGGATGATTGTATTTTTCCTAATGTAAACCTGGAAACTGAATTCGGGCAGAAGGTGAAAACCAAGGCAAGAATTCCCATTATGACAGGCGCATTAGGCTCAACCTTTGTTGCCGCAAAATACTGGGAATCCTTTGCAGTGGGCGCAGCGCTGGTAGGTTTTCCTATAGTGGTCGGAGAAAATGTGGTTGGCATTGACCAGCAGGCAGAGATAAAGAACGGCAAAATTATCAAGGCGCCGGAACTGGACAGAAGAATAGACACCTTCCTGCGCTATTATGACGGCTTTGGTGCGATTATTGTGCAGATGAATGTGGAGGACACGCGTAACGGCGTTGCCGAATATGTTATAGAAAAATACGGCGATAAGGCGATTATTGAGCTTAAATGGGGCCAGGGAGCCAAGGATATCGGCGGCGAAATCCAGGTTACAAGCCTTGACTACGCCTTGTTTCTAAAGAAGAGGGGTTATGTGGTTGACCCGGATCCAACACTTCCGGAAGTTCAAGAGGCATTTAAGCATAAGGCAATACGCTCCTTTGCCAGACACAGCCGCTTAGGATATACGAGCCTGAATTCGGCAGAGGCAGTGGAAGAGAATTTTATGAAGGCAGTTAGCCATCTTCGTAAAATAGGCTACAAGCGTATCTCCCTAAAAACCGGTTCCTATGGAATGGAAGCCCTGGCTATGTCAATAAAATATTCTTCTGAGGCAAAGTTAGACCTTCTGACTATTGATGGTTCTGGCGGCGGGACAGGGATGAGCCCCTGGAATATGATGGAGACATGGGGAGTACCGTCGCTCCTACTGCATTCCAAAGCCTATGAATATGCCGAGGTGCTAAAGAAAAAGGGAGCGAAGGTAGTAGATATGGCTTTTGCCGGAGGCCTTGTCCGCGAAGACCATATATTCAAAGCCTTAGCATTAGGCGCGCCGTATGTAAAACTGATTTGTATGGGGAGAGCCCTTATGGTGCCGGGATTTTTGGGTTCAAACATTGAAGGCGCACTTGAGCCGTCAGTAAAGGAAAGGGTTCACGGAAACTGGGATAAACTTCCTACATCAGTATCAGAATTCGGAATGACCCCGGATGAGATTTTTGCCGGCTATTACGATATTCAGAAAAAAGTCGGAAGGGCAAATATGAAGGATATCCCCTTTGGCGCAATTGCGGTCTGGACATTGTCGGATAAACTTGCGGCAGGCCTCCAGCAGTTGATGGCAGGCGCCAGGAGATTTTCAGTCTCAGCAATAAGCCGTGACGATATCTTCTCGGCAAACCGCGAAACTGAAAAAGAGACTGGTATACCCTTTATTACGGACGTAGCGGATGCCAAGGCAAAGAAGATTTTAAAATCTTAAAGCCTTTTATTTTCAGGCAAACAAAAACGCCCCGTATGTTATTGCACTGCGGGGCGTTTTTTATTATAATTTAGAACTATGGAACAAGTTGATATTACTATTGTGGGTGCAGGGGTTATTGGCCTGGCGATAGCGGCTGAGATTTCTAAATCCTATCAGAACATTTTTGTAATAGAGAAAAATCCTTCTTTTGGTCAGGAGACAAGTTCCAGAAATAGCGAGGTAATCCACGCAGGAATTTATTATCCCAGAGATTCGCTAAAGGCCAAAACCTGCACAGAGGGAAATCACCTCCTTTATGAATTTTGCGCCAAGAACAATATTCCGCATAAAAAGTTAGGAAAGCTTGTTGTAGCTATTGATAGAGGGGAGCTTGAGGATATAGAAAATTTATTTAAACAGGGCTTGGAAAACAGCGTAGAGGACCTAATGCTTATTACTAAGGAGGAAGTAAGGACTCTTGAGCCTCACATAGAGGCTGAAGCAGCAATATACTCTCCTCTAACAGGCATTATTGATTCTCACAGCTTTATGAAAAAACTGGCTGAGCAGTTTAAAAAGCAAAGTGGCCAGATAGTGTATAATACAGAGTTAATAGGCATAGATAGGGCTAAAGATAGTTACCTGCTTACTATAAAAGATAAGACAGAAAATGTTTTTAAATTCGAAACCCGTATTCTTATTAACTGCGCAGGACTTTATTCGGATAGAGTATCTACTATGGCAGGCCTGGCTAAGGAGGAATATAGATTGAAATATTGTAAGGGAGATTATTTTCGGGTAGGTTCAACCAAGGCAAAATTTATAAATCGCCTGATTTATCCTGTTCCTAAAAAAAAATATTCAACCTTAGGAATACATGCAACGCTGGATTTACAGGGAGGACTTCGCTTAGGGCCTGATGAAGAATATATGGATAGAATAGATTATAGTATAAACGAGGCAAAAAAAACCTCCTTTTTTGAAGGTGTAAGAAATTTTTTGCCGTTTATTGAGTTGGATAACCTTTGGCCCGATACCTCCGGCATAAGGCCAAAACTCCAGGGGCCGGATG
>CAYZNX010000189.1:0-2799 GCA_964479825.1 uncultured Planctomycetia bacterium
AAAAAAGTGGAGGAGATTCAGCAGGAGATAAATCAAACCATAGAAGCCCTTCTTATGCAGGCTGAAATAGATACAGAATATTTTGCTAAAAATCCTGATTCTGAACTTTTCCCGGATGCGCCTGTGGAAAAGACAGAAGAATATATATTTAAAAACCCGGAAGAAGGCCATAAATTTCTTGTCGGTATGCGGGAAGCGCCAAAATATGATAGCCAAAAGGCATCACAGATTAAAGAAAATAATAGAAAGCGAAAAGCCCGGCTTGCCAAAAACCCCTTAGAGATAAGGATACATAATCGCGGCGGATGGGGCGGCGTTACAGCTGCCAATGCCTTTGCTCAAGTTTGCGGAGAGGCCCTTGAGCTTTTTGCTCAGGCAATTCCTATTTTTGGCGGTGAACGCGCAATGGCGCCCGTAACAGCGTCTCTGCGTATAAGCGGAAGAAGAATAAAAAACAGGAGTTCTGTTAAGGAGCCTGATATTGTATGCGTATTTAATGAGAGTCTGCTTAAGGTAGTTTCTGTAACAGAAGGCCTTGATGGTGGAGAGGAGCACCTGACCAAGGAAGAAGAGGATTTTGTATATAAAGATATCGTCTCAAGTTTCAGGCCAGGTGGTATATTGCTTTTAAATTCCAAGAGAGCGCCTGCTGAGATTAGGAAACTCCTTGAGGAACAAGGCGTTAATACAAAGGGAATGCGGATTTTTACAGTTAATGCTACAGATATTGCAGGAAAGGGTAACCCTATAAATATCGCGATGCTTGCTGCAATAGTAAAAATCTCGCAAATCACAAGGCTTGATCTGGATAACGAGGTTTCTATAGATTACCTTACTTCTATTGCTGAAGAGTTGTTTGGCGCAAAGGCCGCAAGCGCTAATAATGCGGCTATGAAAAAAATTGTAGAGGAAGGGGTTATAAAAACAGAGGGTGAATCTCTTGAAACACTGCGCCAAAGATTTCATCAAACGCTTTCAGAAGAAAAGATGGAATCTGTAGCAGAAAAGAAATCCAATAGAAAGGTAGCAACTATAACCCGCGTTGGGAGTTCGAGCTGGGCTGCAGCAGTAGCCTCTATCGCGTCAAGAGTGGGTTATTGCCCGTATTATCCTATTTATCCCTCAACACCTGCTTCAGAAGAAATGGGTAAGTTTGCAGAGAAGGGTTTTCCTTTTGAATACCAAAAGCTCGGCTCAGAAGATGCAGTTGCTGCTGCTATGCTCGGCGCCGCAGAAGCCGGTATCCGAACTACTACCTTTACTGCCTCAATGGGCCTGACCTATATGTTGCAACATTTGCCAGATATGTTCGGCAAGCGCCTTCCGATAGTCATAAATCTTCCTGTAAGGGCAATAAATATAGGGACATTAAGCGTTTTTCCCGATGAAAGCGATATGGTTATGGTTAAGGATTATGGCATATTCCTGCGCGCCAGAAATGCCCAGGAGACCTATGATATGAATATAATCGCATGGAGGATAGCAGAAAGAATGCGGATGCCC
This sequence comes from uncultured Planctomycetia bacterium, assembly GCA_964479825.1. Lineage (GTDB taxonomy): Bacteria > Omnitrophota > Gorgyraeia > Gorgyraeales > Gorgyraeaceae > CAYZNX01. Next base: position 1,504 of record CAYZNX010000189.1, read on the forward strand.
GTTTATGTTTGTTATACAGGCGCGATAAACAGCCACACATATGAAAATTTAGAGGTGTTTACTGACTATAAAGCAATAGACAGATATTTAGGGCTGCCTAAGATGGATGAAAAAGGCACCATACTTGACCAGGATAACCCGAGATTTCGCGGTGCAGTTACAACCCCTGCTATCACACATGAGATAATAACCCAGGCAGAGGAAGATTTAATGTATGAACTGCCAAAGGTGCTTGAAGACGCATTCAGGGATTTTGAGGATATTTTTGGAGTGAGCTATTCCAACCTTACGCTTTATACGGGTAATGACACCACTTATACAGAAAAAACCATAGACGAGATAGCTGAAGGCAGCGTAGATACGCTGGTTATTGGCTCTGGCGCATATCAGGAACAGACGGAAGAAGTAGTGGATATAGAAATAGCAAAAGGCAGAAGGGTTGCTACGTTAAATGCTGCACTTCGCTTTCCATTTCCGAGAGCAGATTTTAGAAAGATTATTAAGAGACTAAAGCCAAAGGTTATAGTTGTTCTGGATTATGAAAAAGGCGCTCATCTGCATAAAGAGGTAACCAGCGCTCTTTATGGCACCGGCGCAGACAAAATCTCAGTTCCTCTTGTAAATCCGGTTGTTTATGGCATTGGCGGAAGGGAGCTGAGTTTTCAGGATATAAGATTGCTCTATGATACCCTTGAGGCATTTAAGGTTATAAGAGAACTCGGCTTAAAAGGTAAACCAGTTCCAATAGGCAGGACATGGCTTGAAGGCGTAATAGCCAAAGAAACCCCAAGAGTTAGCGACGTAGAAAGGTATATTGGAATCCAAAGAAGGTTTGAGGAGTTTTATGAACTCGTGTCTAAATTAAATGAACTTGACTTTATGTTGACACCCGAAGAGATAGAAGCGCTTTCGCTTAAAGAGCCAACAAAGCCGCAAGGCCCTATGGATGATGCTCAATCAGAAAAATATCAGGTAGCCCTTGCAGAATATGTGACTAAAATAGATGAATCTCAAGGTTTAATCCAATCCGCAAATGAGAAGTTAAGAGTTTGGAATATGATTTTAGAGGCGTATCAAACAGGAACTCAGGCAAAAAATCACGGTATTGGCGATGAGGTATTTAATGCCATGATACAAAAAATCGCTTCTAAAATTTCTGAAAGCGACCTCGGATTCTATCTTGAATTTACCAAGAGAGTAATTGATGGCAATACGCCGGGAGAGATTAATATTGGTACTTTACTTAATCTTATAGAGCGCGCCGCAGGAGCCACAGGCCTGCCATTTCTTAAAAGA
>CAYZNX010000190.1:0-2775 GCA_964479825.1 uncultured Planctomycetia bacterium
TATGAAGCGTGCTAAAAATCAAATGGCCTGTAAGTGCGGATTGAATCGCTATCTGGGCGGTCTCCAGGTCCCTGATCTCGCCCACCATTATAATGTCTGGTGCCTGCCTCAGCATAGACCTCAGGCCGCTGGCAAAGGTCAAACCTATCTGCGGCTTTACCTGGACCTGGTTTATGCCGTCCAACTGGTATTCTACAGGGTCTTCTATGGTAATCACCTTGCGCTCCCTCTGATTCACGTGGCTCAGTATCGCATATAAGGTAGTTGTTTTACCGCTTCCTGTTGGCCCTGTAATAAGGACCATGCCGTTTGGCAATTTTATGAGCGTCTCAATGGATTTTCTCTGGTCAGACAAAAGTCCCATATCCTCAATGCCCACCATAAAACTCGACTTATCCAGAATCCTCATAACAACACTCTCGCCGTGAATGCCAGGCAGGCTGGATACCCTCAGGTCCAAGTCTTTTTTCTCTAACCTCATCTTTATCCGTCCGTCCTGAGGAAGCCGCTTCTCAGCTATATCCATTCCTGCCATAATCTTTACCCTGCTGATGACAGGCCCCTGAAGCCTTTTTGGCGGACTTGGAACCTCATGGAGGACGCCGTCTATCCTGTAGCGAACACGAAATTTATTCTCGAGCGGCTCTATATGTATATCGCTCGTCCTTTTTTTGACAGCCTCCTCAATTATGACATTGACGAGTTTTATAATGGGCGCGTCCTCGCTGGCCTTTATATCCTTTATATCCCTCGACATCTCATCAAGGTCAATGCCTGACTTCTCTTTAGCCACATATAACTCATCCAGCATCTTATCCGCGTCATCAGAACTTACCAGGTCAAGTTCAACATCAAGTCCTATTATGTCTCTTAGGTTTTCCTGAGCAAGAAAGTTAAAAGGGTCGTCTGTCCCAAGGAATAATTTATTAGACTCTTGCCTCAACGGAATCAACCTATGGGAGATGGCAATCTGTGAAGGCAAAAGATTTAACACCTTCTTTTCAATATCTTGAGCTCTCACCTTGATAGGAAGGATACCTATTTGCGGCACAAGGGTCATTCCAACATTTTGGTTTGATACATATCCTAATTCCAAAAGCACCTCGCTAAGACGTGCCTTTGTCTCCTTCTGTTTCTCAAGAGCCGCTTCTATCTTCGCATCATCAAGTAAACCTATATTTTTTACTATCTCTCTTACAATATCCTTATTTCTCATCTTTAACGAGCGCCTAACTTCACAAAATCAGCATTGCTGAAAATGTGAAATTAAGATAGTGACCTCCTGTCCTCACTTATTAATAAGACTCGCAAAATATCCAGCGCCGAAGCCATTATCAATGTTGACAACACTGACGCCCGGCGCACAGCAATTCATCATGGTCAAAAGTGGCGCAATGCCTTTAAAACTCGCGCCATAGCCGATGCTTGTAGGGACTGCTATAACAGGTTTGTCTGTAAGGCCTGCTACGACGCTGGCTAAAGCGCCTTCCATCCCGGCAAGGACAATGATAACATTTGCCTTTGATATCTCATCAAGTCTGTCAAATAAACGATGTATGCCAGCAACACCGACATCATATAATGTCTTTACCTTATTCCCCATCACCTCAAGGGTCAACCGTGCCTCCTCGGCAACCGGGATATCGCTCGTACCTGCAGTCAATATCAAAACAACCTTTTGACTCTTTAAGCCATATGAGCCTTTGTAAATTATTTTTGCAGCCTCGTTATATCTTAAGCCAGGATGATATCCTTTCAGATATTTGTATAAATTTCTGTCCGCCTTTGTAAGCAGCGTACAGCTGGCCTCTTTTGACATGTTATCTAAAATTTTTTTTACCTGCAAATGGGTCTTTCCACTGCAGTAAATAACCTCAGGAAATCCTTTTCTAAGCAATCTGTGATGATCTAACTTGGCAAAACCCAGGTCTTTATAAGGCAGGTTTTTGAGGAGTCTGTAGGCCCTATCTACGGTAACCTTTTTGGCACGAATCCTATTTAATAACTTCTTTATAGTCTCTTCCGATTTTAGCATCCTATTTAAAGAAATAATATAACATTATTGCGATGAGGGCAAACGACAGGATATAGAAATCATTAAAATAAAAAAAATCTTTTATCTTATCTAAAAAAGGGCTGGTATGAGGCGCATAAAATCGCCTGCCCTTCTTTCTCAGATAAAGTTCAAGTTCATCTGTTTTGAACCTTATGTAAATCCCTCCTATTTTATAAACCGGGATACTGCCTTTATCTACCAGGCACTGCAGTTCGCCTTCAGAAATACCTATGTAATCCGCGGCCTCTTTGGAAGTCAGGAATTTCTTCGTTCCCTTAGTATCCATTCATCAACCATTGTCCTTTCAAATCTCCACTCATTGCCCTCTTTAAAGGCAGGTATCCTGCCGGAGTCAGCCCACTCCAGTATATTTGAAACCTCTACCTCCAGGTACTTAGCTAATTGGTTTATGTCAAAGATGCCCTCTTTCTTTGCAGGATGGGACAACATCTGGCATCGCCCCTGCAGAACAGCGCCGGATTCTACGCTCAATACAGGCGTTGTTATGTCGCCGACAATGTGGGCACGCGAAAGGAGCTTCAATTCTTTTTGAGCTGTGACATTCCCTGTAATCTTGCCTCCTACAACTATCTCCTCCCCATTTATGTCAGCACGGACAGTAGCATTGTCTCCTATAATGAGGCTGCCTTTTGTATCCAATTTACCTTCAAAACTGCCGTTTATCCTGAGGACCACAGGATCTTTAAAAGACAATGTGC
>CAYZNX010000191.1:0-2764 GCA_964479825.1 uncultured Planctomycetia bacterium
AAATTTTACATTTTGATATGTCATTTTGATATTTAATCTTTGATATTTGATTTTATAATGATACAGTTATTTAGTAGACAGAGTAGCATATGACATTATTTTTAGGGGTATTGACCGCGTATCTTATCGGCTCATTTCCCACAGCTTATATTGCCGGCCGTTTGTTTAAAGGCATAGATATACGTGGATTCGGAAGCGGCAATATAGGGGCGACAAACACCTTCAGGGTCATTGGAAGGCTGCCAGGCCTTGTCGTCCTGGCAGTAGATGTCTTTAAAGGCTATGTTAGCGTAACGTTTATAGCTAATGCCTTTCTATGCCTCTCGCCTGTTTATAGGCCTGAATTATACCAGGTCTTTGCAGGGTTTGCTGCAATAGCTGGACACAACTGGACAGTTTTTCTAAGATTTAAAGGCGGGAAAGGCGTTGCCACAGGCGCCGGCGTTGTAATAGGGCTCATGCCTAAAATATTCTGGTTTGCTCTTTTGATATGGGCTGTTGTATTTATTATTACGAGATATGTATCAGTCGCCTCCATTATTGCCTCAATATCAGTGCCTTTGTTTGCGCTATTCTTTGGCGAGACAACCGAGATTATTGTCTTTACGAGTATCCTGTCTTTCATTATCGTCTATAAACACAGGCCGAATATTAAGCGGTTGATGATAGGGGAGGAAAGCAGGATATCGCTATTTAAACGACAAGCTTGACCTACAAGGAAGTTGCTTGCAGTATAACCCTTGAAAATTATAACTAATCCCATAGCTGATATCTTTAGCCATGCCGGGCCGCTTGCAATGACCTTGCCAAACTATGAAACAAGGCAGGAGCAGATAGAGATGGCAGAGGCCGTAGAAGAGGCCATACAGAACTCTGAAACGCTTATTGTTGAAGCCGGCACAGGGATTGGAAAGAGTTTTTCTTATCTTATTCCTGTCAGTCGATATGTCCTGGAAACAGAATCCGTGGCCCTGATTTCCACTAATACCATAAGCCTGCAGGAACAGCTCATCCATAAGGATATACCCCTTTTAGAGCAGGCATTAAAAAACGACTTCGGGGCAGTACTCGTGAAAGGCAGGCATAACTATCTCTGCCTCAGGAGGCTGCACAGGTCGAATTTTCAACAGAAAGATCTTTTTGCCGATGAATATGAGATGCGGCAGTTTACCAGAATAATGGCGTGGTCGTGCAAGACAAAGGATGGTTCGCTTTATGATATGGACGAGCTGCCAGATCCCAAGGTATGGGAAATGGTAAATGCCAATTCAGAAAGCTGCCTTGGGAAAGGCTGCCCTTATTACAAACAATGCTTTTTTCAGAAGGCAAGGGAGAAGGTCAATGAAGCCAGGATGCTGATTATAAACCATCATCTATTTTTTTCAAACCTTGCTATGCATGAAGACCAGAAAGCCGTCTTGCCTGAATATGATGTCATTGTATTTGATGAAGCACACAACATAGAAAATGTGGCTACAGGGCACATGGGGACAGACGTCTCCAACAGAGGCATAAGATATCTGCTGGAACTCCTGTTCAACCCAAAGAAACAGAAAGGTTTCTTGTTGACTATAGGAGACGAGGCCAGCATGGAATGGGTAGAACTTATTCGCAGGCAGGCAGATTCTTTCTTTAAAGGCATAAAAAACTATTTTGATGAGAGAAATTTATACGGCGAGTCTGATTCATTGCGGATAAGAACAAAGAATTTCGTAGACAACCAATTGGCTGCGCCTCTTTTCAAGCTTGTTGAGTCGTTGTCAGATGCCAGGAAGAACTCCAAAAACAAGGAAGATGAGCTTGATATAACTGCCTTTGCGAAGAGGGTCAATGCCTTACGTAATTCACTGGACGTTATTTTAAACCAATCGCTCGATAATTATGTGTATTGGATTGAATGTTCAAGATACAGGCATTCCAATGCAATTTCTATAAACGGCGCCCCAATAAATATAGGAAATATCTTAAGGGACCTTCTTTTTGAAGGTCATAAACCGATTATTCTCACGAGCGCAACCCTGTCAATAGATAATGGGTCGTTCAAATATTTTAAAGAAAGGGTAGGCATTGGCCATGCCAGGGAATTAAAATTAGGCTCTCCTTTTGACTACAAAAACCATGTCAGGATGTATATAGCCAAGGATATGCCAAATCCAAATAGAATTACCGAATATTCCGAGGCCTTAGGGGAAAAGATAAAGAAGTATGTAGGGCTTACCTGCGGAAGTGCGTTTGTATTGTTTACAAGTTACTCGCTTATGAATGCTGTATACGAAGACCTTAAAGATTATTTCGCCGAAAAGGGCCTTAATATACTTAAACAAGGCTCTGGGATGGGGCCAAGTGCCATGCTTTCAAGGTTTAAGAAAGAGGCCGGCTCTATCCTTTTTGGGGTAGATAGTTTCTGGCAGGGCATTGATGTGCAGGGAAATGCACTTTCAAACGTAATCATTACAAAATTACCTTTTGCAGTGCCGGATTCGCCTGTAATAGAGGCGCGGATAGAAGAGATTCAGAAAAGAGGAGGGGATGCATTTTTAGAATACAATCTTCCTGAGGCTGTTTTGAGATTCAAGCAGGGCTTTGGGAGGTTGATTAGAAGCAAGCAGGATACGGGCGTAATCGCTATTCTGGACAGCCGCATAATCAAAAAATCCTATGGCCGCCAATTCCTGAATTCTATCCCACGTTGTCAGACGATAATAGAAAACTGAGCAGTCGGGGAGTTTTTTCGCCTGTGCGACTGCTCATCCTGAGGAGCGGA
>CAYZNX010000192.1:0-2749 GCA_964479825.1 uncultured Planctomycetia bacterium
TGCTCAATTGCTCTGTGCGCTGTCGTATTAAAAATTAATTTGACAGCGCACTACTTACTGCCATATCTCCTTAAGATACCTTGGTATGGCCGATGCCTCTTTTGGGCCTACAAGCACCTCCCATCCGGAGACATCCTCAAGTTTTCCGCTTAGCACAGATACATAACCCGGTATTATTATCCTCTTGTGAGATACTGCCTTTTCAACGCCAAATTTGTTCATTGACTCAAATATTATCTCTGCGGTAAACTTCTCAGCTGCCCACGCAGTCAATACGCTCATGCCTTCTGAATCTGTAACAAGTAAATACGACGGGATCTTGCTCGCCTCTATCTCAGGGGAGACAGTATAATATGTAAGAGAGAAATTAGTTGTTACAAGGAGCGGCGAACTTGCGTCAACCTGGCCAAACGAATATAGTTTAGGGTCAACAGTAACTGGCCTCTGCGGGTCTGTATAGATATTCTGTCGAAGGGTGATAATGGGCAACAACACCTCTCTATCTATGGAGTCCAAGACAATCAGACTAGCGTATTTAGCCACATATTCACAGGCCTCTGCTGCCATCTGATACTTATCCTTACTCTTAACAAAGGCAATAATAGGAAAGCCAAAAGGCCTGTAATTTCTTTTTAAGCTCGCTCTTCTTATTTGAGTAAAATCATTTAATGCCTTATTCAATGTTGCAGGCTGAGGGTCCAGGATTAATTCTTCAATACCTGAGGCATTGGCATCCCTTGACAACCTGTCGAGCTCTTCAAGGCCTTCGGCCTTTAAAGCAACCGGGACCTTATGGGCCTTAGCAAGTTGTTCTATATCTTTTAGATTGTCACTCTTTGCCGAATAAATCAAAGGCCTTCTATCGCCGCATTTCTTTAAGGAGCTCTCTATTGTTTCAGGGTTGTCACTCGCGAGGATCAAAGGTTTTTTTGAAGACGAAAGGACAGTATCAAGCGCTTTAAGAAACCTATCCATAGAGGCGCTTCTGTTCACTAAGGCAATCATATCAATCGCTATATGCTGACCAACCCTTTCAAAGCTTGTCTTTTCAATAGTCTTTACCCTTTGAGCAATATCTGTGTCGGAAAGCGTATCGTCTACGCTTATGGCGATTACAGTCTGATGATAAAAAGTTTTTTCGTGTCTAAATAAGACAGTCTCTCCGCCTGCCTCGACTCTATTATCGCCAGTTCCTATAACTATGGTTGCAATGGGCGGCCGCGATGCCTGTTCTAATGCCTTTTTTGCCTCTTCAGTTATATCAGGGCACTGGTCAAGAGATGCCTTTTTCATAGCAAGCTTCATAGCAAACGCGAGGCATGTAGGCGAGCCGCATTTCTTGCAGTTTGTTTTAGGCAAAAGTTTATATATATCAAGTCCTGATAATGCCATAAACCATCTCTAAATTAACTTCACAAAATAAGCATTGCAGAATTTGTGAAGAACAATAGAAAATCGAAATTAGACCGCAATTGAGCCTTTCTATTTTGTCTATTTTCTATTTTCGATTGCTCAATTGCTCTGTGCGCTGTCGTATTAAAAATTAATTTGACAGCGCACTAGTTATCATCCTCGATGACATTATATATCCTCTCTAAATCTTTTATAAATTTTGAGTCTTGAGGCAATTTATCTCTTGAGTTTAAAACAGTTTCATCAAGGGTTATAAACCCCTTAATATACATACCCTTAATTTCCTTTTCCATGAATCTCCTGTCTTCTTCTGTCCTGACCTTATTCCCTATTGCAATGACATCTTTTATCTTCAGATTAGAGGCCAATCTATTTATTTTCTCAGCAGTATCCAGGGACGATTGGTTAGGCTCGACTACTATTATAAATCTATCCATGGATTGGGCAGTGCCCCTGCCAAGATGCTCTACGCCTGCCTCCATATCAACTATAACTGTCTCGTCTCTATTGATGAATACATGGCTGAGCAATGCCTTTAAAAAAGCGCTCTCAGGACATACGCACCCAGCCCCGCCTTTTTTTACCGTGCCCATTTCCAAAAGCCTTATATTGTCCTTTTCTTTTGAAAACCTATCTGGTATATCATCTACCCTCGGGTTCATTTTAAAAAATGCGCCCACGTCTCCAATGCGTTCTAATATTATTTTCTTCAATTCAGATATAGGGGTAGGCCTTTCTCTGTCTTTAAAACCGAGGATTGTAGCTAAATTCGCATCCGGGTCAGCATCTATAGCAATGACCTTTTTCCCTCTATTTTTAGATATCAACGCCAATCCTGCTGCCACTGAACTCTTTCCGACCCCGCCTTTTCCTGCTACTGCTATCTTCATAATCTATGTCAAAATAATTTCACATTTTCTGCAATGCTTATTTTGTGAAGTTAAGAACTAGAGACCAGCTGTGTCTAAAACAAGTGGCACCTTTTTATCCCATCCTATGGGCATTATGTGAATACCATGGCTGATCGGCTTTAATTCTTTTATAAGCCTGGCCGCAATCTCTATTGATTTCGCGCCTTTATCCTGCGCCTTATCCATCTCATCAATCAAATTATCAGGCACATACACACCAGCCACATTCTTATTCATATATCTGGCCATGCCAGCTGACTTTAATAAAACAATGCCTGCAATTATTGTAGTTTTTAAGTGGCTTGTGGCTTCTAAAAATTGCCTGAATAAGCCTATGTCGTAGATTGCCTGGGTCTGGAAGAATTTAGCCCCGGCATTTATCTTCTTTTCCATCTTCATTATCTCTGGCTCCAGGGGGTCTACCC
>CAYZNX010000193.1:0-2730 GCA_964479825.1 uncultured Planctomycetia bacterium
CGAACCCACGCTGCGAGCTTGGGAAGCTCGTGTTCTACCATTGAACTACACCCGCAGAACCCACGGGCCACACAGGGAGTAGCGCCCTTTCGGGCGCGCTGTCCAGCCTTGAGCGTTCACGCGCTGCCCCATAAATGGGGCAACTACATTACGGATTGCAGTTGCCCTTGACATCTTTGATGTCAAGGGCTGTCTGCGCAATGAAACCTAACCGCACTATACATTGCTATGAGGTTCCATGCCGAACCATTGCGTTATAGCCAGCGGGTGGCTGCCAAGACGAAGCCCTTGCCCGAGCGCAGCGCAAGCGAGCACGGGCGAGGTGGATTGGCAGACAGGACCCGCTGGTCTGTAGAAGCTATTTTACCCACATTGACTCACCGATGTCTCACAGATTGCAAAAATGCTTTAAGCCTATGGCCTGATTAGTTTCTTGAATTTGTTATGCCTCGCTTCTATGTCTTTCTTGTTAAGCCTCAAGAATCTATTTATGCTGAAATCCTCTACTGCAAAAGACGCCATTATAGATCCGTATAATAAGGCCTTTCGAACTGTGCTATTGTCGGTCTTTCCTATTTTCGCCAGATACCCAATAAAACCTCCGGCAAAGGCATCACCAGCACCTGTTGGGTCATTGACCGTATCCAGGGGAAAGGCCGGCGCCATAAACAAGAGGCCCTGTTTAGCAAATAAGGCCGCGCCATGCTCGCCTCTTTTAACAATGGCAAATTTAGGGCCTAGGGATAAGATATATCTTCCTGCCAGAAGGATATTTGATTCGCCGGAGAAAAGCCTGGCCTCCGACTCATTTAAAAAAACAAAGGAAACCCTTCTTAACAGTTTTTTTAGTACAGTTTTTTTATTTCTAATCCAAATGTCCATTGAGTCGCACCCTGTAACCTGGCTATTTTTAAATTTTTTTACTACATATAGTTGAAGGTCTGGATCGATATTGGCTAGAAACAGGTAGTTAATATTTTTATACCCTTCGGGGATCCTTGGTTTAAAATCGGAAAAGACGTTTAACTGTGTCTTAATGGTTTTGGCGCAGTTGAGGTCGTCTACGTAAGACCCCTCCCACCTAAACGTCCTTCCCTTTTTTTTCTCAAGCCCTTTAATGCCTATGCCAAAGGAACCTATAAGGGATTCATATTTAGCTGGGAAATCTTCCCCAACTGTCGCTATAAGGTCCACACCTCTAAAAAAACTTGCGCTTATTGAAAAATATGTAGCAGACCCCCCTAATACCTCGCCTGACCTGCCTGTCGGAGTGGTAACCGTATCTAATGCAATAGATCCTATTGTAAGTATTCTATTCACTCAGATACACCTTTCTGTCATTTTCATTGAACAATAATCGCTGCACATTGTGCAAACATCTTTTGTCTCGGCCGCTCCAGACTTTCTGTATTTGGTTGACTTTTCCGGGTCTATTGATATTTTAATTTGTTTCTCCCATGCCCTCTTAGACCTGTATTCGGATATTTTCCTGTCCCACTCTATGGCTCGGGGTATACCTTTGGCTATATCGGCCGCATGGGCTGCGATCCTGGATGCTATCACGCCTTCTTTCACGTCTTTCTCATCTGGAAGAGAAAGGTGTTCCGATGGGGTTACATAGCACAAAAAATCTGCTCCGTAAAATGCCGCAAGCGCACCGCCTATGGCCCCCACTATATGGTCATATCCCGGCGCTATATCTGTCACAAGAGGACCTAGCACATAAAAAGGCGCGCCATCGCACATCTTTTTTTCCATCAAGACATTTGATTCTATTTCATCTATTGGTATATGTCCAGGTCCTTCTATTATTATCTGCACATCACTGTCTCTTGCTTTCTTTGCAAGCTCCCCCAGCACTATTAATTCTTGCATCTGAGGCCTGTCCGTAGAATCCAGCAGTGTCCCTGGCCTCATGCCATCGCCAAGACTTAATACAATATCATATTTTCTGGCTATCTTAAGGATGTCATCAAAATATTCATACAGGGGGTTTTCTCTTTTGTTGGATACCATCCACTGGACCAGGAATGACCCCCCGCGTGAAACAACCGGGATAAGCCTTTTCCTTCTCTTTAATCTTGTAAGGGTATCCTGGGTTATGCCGCAATGAATGGTAAAAAAATCCACGCCTTCAGAGGCCTGTCCCTCAATGACCTCAAGGATATCTTCTTTTGTCATGCGAGCGATGTGGCCTTTTTTAACGTATGTGGATATAGCTGCCTGGTAGATCGGCACAGTGCCAACGGGGACACTGGATCTTTTTAGGATGCCTTGACGGATATCTTTTATGCCCCCGCCGGTACTTAGGTCCATCACAGTATCTGTCCCTGCCCCTATTGCAACCTGCATTTTTTTTAATTCTACATCCGATCTCGGCCTATCTCTTGATGTTCCAAGATTCGCATTAATCTTTGTCCGCAATCCTTCACCAACAGCGCATGGTTTAATCTTCCTTTTGACATTCTTGATAATGACAATGCGGCCTTCGCGTATGCGTCTCTTCAAAATATCTATAGAGACCCCTTCCTCTTTTGCAACATACTGCATCTCCGGAGTCGTCTTATTAGCTTTTGCAAATTGAAGTTGAGTCATATATGCAAGTTAAGTTTTCGTAGCAACGTAAGTGGCGGGTCCTGTCTGCCAATCCACCTCGCCCTTGACATCTTTGATGTCAAGGGCTTGGTCTTGGCAGCCACCCGCTGGCTACAGGAACCCAGCCTTCAGGCT
>CAYZNX010000194.1:0-2698 GCA_964479825.1 uncultured Planctomycetia bacterium
GTGTGGACTCGAACCACAATAGCGAGACCCAAATTCTCGTGTCCTACCATTAGACGACGTCCCAAATAAAAATCAAATATCAATATCAAAATGACATAAAACAGATACCTATTTAAGTATTACTTGATTTTTGATTTAAAATTTGTCTCTCCCCTTCTCCTTCTCGTATGCCTCCAATACCTTTGTCTGTATATACTCCCTGCACTCAACACTAATAGGGTGAGCTATATCCTTATGCTCTGACTGACGTGCGTCTTGCTGGGCCTCTGGCGTCACAGGTTCTTCTCTTCTGAAAGGAATGTTCGCCCCGCATTCATTGCAGAACTTGCTCCTTACTTCATTCCTGTGCCCGCATCTGGGACAAGGGTCTTTCATCTTGCGCGAGGGCATTGCCACAAAAAGGCCTGTCTTGCCCTCTATGACCTTTATATTTCTTACCACAAATGCATTGTCTATTGTTATGGTAGCATACGCCCGCAGCTTGTTATTAAGCCCTTCTTTCAGAAATATCCTGACCTCACTTATCTCCATAGATGCCTCCTTTATAAGTTTCTGCCAAAAAGACCCTCATGCCCTCCATCTTCGGTATCCTATCCAGTATCCCCATCGCCTCCCCCCTGTTCTTCGTGGTGCAGAAAACCGAAGGCCCGCTTCCTGATAGAAAACAGACACCTGCGTTGCTATTTAATAACAATGACTTTGCCTTTTCTACATCTAGTTTATAATCAAACAATACCTCTTCAAAGGCATTATAGTAACTCTTCTCTAATAATCTTATGTCTCTTCCCTTAACTGCGGAGGCCACTAGTCCAATATCAGACGCTTTCGGTAAATATCTATGCCCGTCCAATCGCCTATACATCTCGGACGTAGATATAGATATATCTGGCTTTATTATTATATGCGTAAACATTGTCTCTGTGAGGAGGGGTTCTAATACATCTCCAGCGCCCCTACCTATTGCAAAGGATTCGTCGAGCATAAAAAAAGGGGCGTCTTTACCTGTCTCAACCGCTATCTTAAAAAGCGCCTCTTTAGACATACCCAGTTCAAACCTATCATTTACACTGCGCAATGCACTGGCTGCGTCGCTCGAGCCTCCGGCCATGCCTGCGCCTACAGGGATTTTTTTTCTTATTAGGATGTCTAATCCTATATTTACTTTGCTAACCTTAAAAAGGCGCTGGAGCGCTTTATGGACAATATTATCCTCGCCTGATGGGCACACAGCCGGCCTTGTTTCTATATCTATACCCTTATCTCCTTTTTCCCTTACAACAATCTCGTCTTTTAAATCTATCTTTTCAAAGAGCGTCTTTATATTGTGATAACCGTCGGGCCTTTTACCGAGGACATCGAGATATAGATTTAACTTTGCCGGCGCAAAGACTGTGAATTCGCGCATATACATTTTAGCAAAGGGCAAAGGGCGTAGAGCAAAGAAAATATTCCTTCTGTCTCTTTGCTCTTAGCTCTTTGCTCTATGCTCTTTGCTATCCCCTTTCTTCCTCGCTATCACCCTCTTTGCTGCCTTTACAATATCTTCCGCAGTCAAGCCAAATGCCTTAAAAAGATTTTCAGGCGAACCTGATTCGCCAAATCTATCTTTTACTCCGACAAATTCAACCGGCACAGGAAATTCCTGCGCCAAAACCTCGCTAACAGCACCTCCCAGGCCGCCTATAATCGAATGTTCCTCTACAGTAACAATAGCGCCTGTTTCCTTTGCCATCTTTACAATTACACCTCTATCAATAGGCTTTAACGTATGCAAATTAATTAAGCCTGCCGCGATGCCGTCCTTATTTAACATATCGCATGCAATCATGGCCTCATAGACCTCATAACCACATGCTATTATTGTAAGGTCATCTCCTTTTCTTAAGACATTTGCCTTTCCTATCTCAAAACGGTCTTTATCTCCGGTAAGTATTGGGACGCTGCTCCTCCCAAGCCTAAGATACACAGGCCCATCATAAAAAACACTTGCAATAGTTGCCTTCTTAGCCTCCACTGCATCGCATGGGACAACTACTGTCATATTTGGCAGGACCCTCATGAGTGTTATCTCTTCAATGGCCTGATGCGTTGGCCCGTCAGGGCCTACTGATATGCCGCCATGGGTCCCAACTATCCTAACGTTCAATCCCATGTAAGCAACTGAAACCCTGACCTGGTCCCATGCCCTGCCAGCAGCAAAAACTCCAAATGTGCAGGCAAAAGGGATCTTGCCAGAAAGGGCTAGTCCTGCGGCTGTACAAATCATGTCCTGTTCGCTAACACCCATTGAAAAAAATCTCTCAGGGAATTTTTTCTTGAACCAGCCTGCCCGCGTCGAATCCGTGAGGTCTGCTGACAGAACTACTATATCCCTTCTCTTCTCACCTAATTCTACAATGGCCTCGCCAAAGCCATCCCTCGTGGGTTTCTTCATGTCCATCTATAACTCCTTATTCAAATCCAAAAATCAAACTGCAAAAATCAAAATCACAAACCAAAATTTAAAATTTTAAATTTCATGATAACTAACTGTGGATTTTAAACATTTTGGATTTTGAATTGTCATTTTACATTTTGATTTTTGATATTTGATTTACCGGGCATCTAGCTCTTTCAGCGCCCTCTCTAGTTCTTCCTTGCTCGGCGCTATTCCGTGATACTTATTCTTGTTCTCAAAAAATGATACGCCCTTGCCCTT
>CAYZNX010000195.1:0-2689 GCA_964479825.1 uncultured Planctomycetia bacterium
AACTAATTTTGTTAAATAGTTTTTAGATAACCGCTGTAATCCCAATATGATAATGTCGTATTCTGCCAATTTAGAAATGTCGTATTCTAAAGATGCTATAATCCTTTCTTTAGAAGGAGGGCATTATGGCAGGAAAGGACATTATCGCGATGACACAAGAGGAGTTAAAGAGGCTGCATGTAATACACAAGGCACTAGACAAATCCATAACACAGGCTGAAGCAGCAGGTATTATAGACGTATGCTTAAGGCAAGTTCAAAGGATAGTAAGAACGGTAAGAGCTGAGGGTGATGAAGGCATTATCCATAAATCACGCGGTAGGATTTCAAATAGGGCACTGCCTGAGAAGATAAAGGATAAAGCCCTAAGGCTCTATAAGGAAAAATATCCTGATTTTGGCCCCACGCTTGCAACAGAGAAGCTCTTTGAAATAGATAAAATAAGAATAAATGATGAGACACTGCGCCTTTGGCTTGCTAAAGCCAGTATCCCCTATAAGAAGCGTAAGAAAAGGCCGCACAGGCAGTGGCGCCAGAGAAAACAATGCTTTGGGGAAATGATTCAAATGGACGGTTCTCATCACGACTGGTTTGAAGGCAGAGGCCCGGCCTGCGTACTTATGGGTTTTATAGATGACGCCACCGGCATACCATTCGCGCGATTCTCTTCCTATGAAGGCACGCTATCCGCCATGGATGGCTTCAAGCTTTATATTAAAAAGCGCGGCATACCGACGAGCGTTTATCTCGATAAGCACTCGACGTATAAATCCACAAAGAAGCCATCCATAGAAGACGAACTTAGCAATATTGAGTCGTTAAGCCAGTTCGCAAGAGCGCTCAAGGAGTTAGGCGTAGAAGTCATCCACGCCAATTCGCCTCAGGCTAAAGGTAGGATAGAACGGCTCTTTAATACATTCCAAGACCGCTTGATAAAAGAGATGCGCCTTAAAGGTATCAAGACAATGGAAGAGGCAAATAAGTTTTTAATCAGCTATCTTCCGGTATACGGCAAGAGATTCGCTGTTAAGCCGGTAAACGATACAGACCTTCACAGGCCGCTCCCTACAGGCATTAATCTTGATAAGATTCTCTGCGTAAAGACATCCAGAACCCTCAGGAATGATTACACAATAGCTCATAATGGCAAGCTCTATCAAATAGAAGATAACTTGAGTGCAAAGGATCTAATCGTAGAAGAGAGAGTTGATGGCTCGATACTCATTACTCATAAAGATAGCAGTTTAAGATTTAAAGAGATAACAACAAGGCCAAAAAAGGAAGAAGATGTAAAGAAGGAGTATCCGCTTATGGTTCGCCCCAGGGGTATTCATACTCCTCCAAAAGATCATCCTTGGAAGAAATTTAGGGCATTAGGATCAGTTAATCTTAAAGAAAAAGAAGAAGTTTTTGCGGGCGCTCTTTAAAAAACCAAAAATACGACATTTCTATTTTGGTAACAATACGACATTTCTATTTTGGCTTGACATTACCCTAAAAAAGGCTTGCCCTGTTAGAGACTTTATGCTAACCTATTACAGTATTTCTAACAGGGCTTGCTTTTTAAGTTGTTTATTATATAATGAAAACCTATGAATCCAGGAAAAGCAAAAGAATATAAGGTTATCGTAATCGCGCTTTTAGTAGGCATAACCCTATTCAGCATTTTTAAATACCTTATGACCCTAAATGAAAAAAATGATTTGCTGAAGAACTTAAATCAGGTTAAAGGGCAGATAGCATCGCTGGAATTAGAAAAACAGAACCTCTTGCAAACAATTGATAAAGAAAAAGAATCACAAAAGGCACTCACCGATGAGAATGCAACACTAAAAGATGAATTAAAGAATTTAGCCCAGGTTGATGAAAACCTTCAGAATTCCCAAAAAACCATTGAGCAATTAACTGCGCAGATTGCCCTTTCCAAGGCTGAGAATACCGCCCTCAGAGAAGAAAAGAATAGGCTATCGCTGGAGTTAACACAGGTTTCTCAGGAAAGAGATACGCTCAAGGCGCGGTTAAGTTCCATCCCGGAACTAAAAAAGACAATTAAGGAAGTAAAGGTTCAGGTACAGAAGGCAAAAGCAGTGATGAGAGAAATAGCCAAAAAGAGAAGAGTTGTCGAAGGAAATCGCGGTTATTTAATGAAGAACGGAAAACCTACTTTCCCTGTCTCTAAGATTAAAATAGAAGTAATGCCTGCCCCTGCAAGCAAATAATGAACCCCGCCCTTCCTAAAAATAACGAATCGAATATCGCAAGGAAGAATAGGGGTACAAATAGTAGAAAGGAAGAGCGGGGTGAAAGAAATATTTATCCAGATAAGCGAGAATAAAGTCTTTATAATCACTCTTTACGCCTGGATAATTGCCCAGACTATAAAGGTAGTTATCGGCGTTATCCGCCAGAGAAAATTCGATTTCCGTTGGTTAATCGGCACAGGCGGCATGCCTTCCAGCCACGCTGCGGGCGCCGCATGTTTAGCCACTATCCTTGGCCTCGAGTACGGGTTTCATAGCGTTTACTTTGCATTGGCTGCTTCATTTGCAATTGTCGTGATGTTTGATGCCCAGGGCGTGCGGCGGTCTACCGGCAGACAGGCGCGCATCTTAAACAAGATAATGGACGATATCTATTGGCAGGGCAGGACCTCTGAAGGCAGGCTGCGCGAACTCATCGGGCACACCCC
>CAYZNX010000196.1:0-2661 GCA_964479825.1 uncultured Planctomycetia bacterium
CAGAGCTTAACTTCACAAAATAAGCATTGCAGAAAATGTGAAGTTAATTCCCTCACCCATGGTAACTCACCGATTACCTGAGGTCTATTTGTTGCGTTGACAGATAATTATAGATATGATATATTCGTTGATAATAGGCACAGGAAAATATGGAATTAAGAATTAAAAATCTACTAAGGATATCTACAATTTTATTTTTTCTGTCTTTAGTTTTTAGCAATTACAGACTTACTGCAGAAGAGACAGAGAAGGTTATAAAATATGTTGATGTGAGGGACAACAGGACTGTTTCTTCGGCAAATATACTGTCAAAATTAAAGACAAAAAGAGGGGACTTGTTTTTAGAAAGAACGGTAAATGAAGATGTCAAAAGGCTTTATCTCATGGGTTTTTTCAGCAATGTGGAGGTCTCCGTAGAGGATATAGAGGACGGCGTAGGCGTAATATTCATCGTAACTGAAAAGCCGCAATTGGCCTCTATAAGATTTTCAGGCAACAGGGCATTGAAAGAGAAGAAGTTAAACACAGTTATTGAATCAAGGTTAAATGATTTTGCAGATGAAAAGAAACTTAAGAAGGATGCAGAGAGAATAGGGGATTTGTATAGGCGGTCTGGTTATCCTTGGGCCAGCGTTGATTATAAAATAGAATCGGACGAAAAGACAGGTAAGGCCGGGGTGGTCTTTGTTATACAGGAAGGGTCAAAGGCAGTCGTGAGGAGAGTAAATATAATTGGCAATACCGCCTTTAGCGACAGGCGCTTGATGAAGGTCATAAAGAGCAAGACATCCGGTTTTTTTAGGTCGGGTATTTATAAGAAGGACGTGGCCGATGATGATATGGAACGCCTGAAGGATTTTTATAGAAGAGAAGGCTATCTGGACATTGAGGCAGGTTATGAAGTTATATCGCAGCAGACAAAGAGAAAGAGTTGGATTGAGTTGATAGTGCGCATTGAGGAGGGCAGGAAATACATAACAGGCGATGTTAAGATGGCTGGCAACGTAATATTCTCTGAGGAAAAGCTGAAGTCTTTGCTGAAGATGAGGCCCGGCGATACATTTACAGAGATGACTCTTCACGAAGAGGTTGCAAACATACAGGAATATTATTTTGATAACGGTTATATCATGGCCAAGGTAAAGCCTGATACGCTTTTGAATCTTGAGACAGACAGGGTGGATACCACTTATAATATTGTTGAGGGCGAGGTATGTTATGTAAATAAGATCAACATTGT
The DNA here is from genome assembly GCA_964479825.1 of uncultured Planctomycetia bacterium. Lineage (GTDB taxonomy): Bacteria > Omnitrophota > Gorgyraeia > Gorgyraeales > Gorgyraeaceae > CAYZNX01. The sequence goes on from CAYZNX010000196.1 coordinate 1,241, forward strand.
AGGGAATACCAAGACGAAAGACGTGGTTATAAGGAGGGAATTAAGGATAGACCCCGGGGAGCGCTACGATGGCACAAAATTGAGAAGGAGCAAGGAGCGGCTCTATAATCTTGGATTTTTTGAAGATATTACATTTGACATAGAGGATACAGCTGTAGCCAACAAAAAGGATATGGTCGTAGAAGTAAAGGAATCTAAGACAGGCGAATTTAGTTTTGGCGGCGGGTTTAGCTCTGTTGATAGACTCATAGGTTTTATAGAAATAGAGCAGCGCAACTTTGATCTTTTCAATTTCCCTACCTTCACAGGGGACGGCCAGGACCTTAAGCTGAGGGGGGAGTTTGGAAGCGTGCGAAAGAACTACCTTTTGAGCTGGACCGAACCATGGATCTTTGGCTATCCTGTTTCTCTGGGGTTTGATTTTTATGCCAGCGAGAGGAATAGAAGCGGGAGCACTGGTTATGCTTACGATGAGAAAAGGGAAGGAGGCGCTCTTAGGCTGGGCAAGGAATTTAGTGACTATCTAAGAGGCGATTTTACATACAGACTTGAGACAGTAGATATATCTGACCTCTCTGCTACTGTATCTCAGGAATTAAAGGATGAAGAAGGGGAAAAGACAATTAGCACAGTTTTTTTTCAGCTCACAAGAGACACCACGGACAATCGATTTAATCCAACAAAAGGACTTTTAGTGAGCGGTTCAGTTGAATTGGCAGGCGGCTTTGTAGGAGGAGACAGGGATTTTGCAAAGTTTTTTAATTCCAGCAGTCATTATTCTACGATAGGGCCATTTGTCCTGGAGCTGAGGTTAAGGGACGGCGTAGTTAGTTCTTATGGCGATTCAGGAAAGGTGCCTATATTTGAAAGATTTTTTGCTGGGGGCACATATACTATACGTGGTTATAAAGAGCGCGATGTCGGGCCTCAGGATGTATCTGGGGACCCTGTAGGAGGCAACACAATCTTAGTTGGAAATGCCGAACTTACCTTTTCAATAATCCAGAATCTTAAAGGTGCCTTTTTTATAGATGCAGGAAATGTCTGGTATAGGCCGGATAGCAAGCCAAAATCAGGCAATATTACAAGAGGTATTAAAGCAGGCGCAGGTGCAGGCGTCAGAATCAAAACGCCGATTGGCCCTGTGAAACTCGATTTTGGTTTTCCTTTAAATCCAGAGGATTGGCAGGAGGATAAAGGCAGGTTTCATTTTAGTATGAGCAGAGGGTTTTGAGCATAGCGCATAACTTCACAAAACATGCATTGCACAAAATGTGAAATTAGGAGGTTTAGATGAAGAGATTTTTTATGTTTACCTTAGCAGGTATATTTTTACTTTCTATAGCAGCAATAGCATTTGCTCAATCAGAGCCGAAGATAGGTTTTGTGGATCTTTCAAGGGCATTTGATGAGTATCAAAA
>CAYZNX010000197.1:0-2648 GCA_964479825.1 uncultured Planctomycetia bacterium
CCTGCATTAAAGGACCTTAAGTTGGCATACCATAAGGTCGTGAAGCCAGACGAACTTACCCGCCAGGATCGTATAAATGTCCTCTGCCCTAAGTGTCGTCGGGAGATTACCCTGAATACATAGCTATCAATGGATATGCTGAATCTAAGAGATGTTTTAAAGGGAAAGGTAGTTATAGTCTGTATTGGAAATATAGAGCGCGGGGATGATGGGATTGGCCCGCACATAGCCCCTCTATTAAAGGATAGCGCCAGGTATGAGGTGATAGATGCAGGTGTCAGCCCTGAAAATTATACAGGGGTTATAAAAAGACTGAACCCTGATACTGTCATAATAATAGATGCTGTCTACTTTGAGGCCAGGGTTGGCGAGATACGGCTTTTTAAAGGAGACGATCTTTATTCAGGGAGGCTGTCAACCCATGACATGTCCCCCAGGCTTTTAATAGAGTATTTAAAATCTTCTACAGATGCCGATATTTATTTATTGGGCATAAGGCCAGGCTTGAATAGATTTGGAAGAAACTTAAGCGAGGAAGTGGAAAAAACCAAGAAAAAGATAGAGCTTCTGTTTCCTGATCTACAAATTAAATGTAACTGAAGAGTAAGGTTAACAAAATACTTGCATTTTTCCATGAATATGGTATTTTTAGAAGCAGGATATTCTTCTAGTGAAGCTGCGAAGCAGCTGACAAGAACATAAAATAGAGATCGCTATGATATTTATAAGCAAGCAAGGAAGGAAGGACAACCCCTATGTAGCAATCTTTGTAAAAATCTAAAATCAAGATTTCTTAATATAAATCTCAAGAAGACCTTTGATATCTTAAAAATGTCAAGGGTCTTTTTTTGTCCTGGAGTATTAGGAACAGAACGCGATGTAGTTGCCCAATTTATTGGGCAGAACAGCCTGATAAATCAGGCAACTACAGGGCAGAAAAGCCCATGGCGAAAAAGCCTGGGTGCCAGCGCGTTGCAGGACGAGGTCCTGCAGAACAAAGGGAGGGAAAGGAAATGAAGATATGCAAATGGCTTTTATTGAGCGTTGCGGCGTTTTTGTGTTTAAGTGTCTCATCATTCGCAGCAGTCCCGGAAAAGATAAACTACCAGGGCAAGCTCAAGGAGTCCGGCTCACTCGTAACAGCGTCTAAGAACATGCTTTTCAAAATATACGATGCCTCAAGCGCAGGGAATCTTTTGTGGCAGAGCGGAAATCCTGCAGGCACTGCTGTAAGTGTAAGTATTACAAATGGTCTTTTTACCTATGTCCTGGGCGGAAGTAATGATGCCAACGACCTCTCAGCTATTGACTGGGAGAACAAGACCTGCTATTTAGAGGTAAAGGTTGAGGCAACCACGCTCTCCCCGCGAGAGCAGCTCATCTCTGTGCCTTCTGCTTTGTCTGTAAGGGGCTTAGATATAGACGCGAACGGCAACGTCGGCATCGGGACGACGGGGCCGGGGGCGAAGCTGCAGGTAGCTGGGGGTCAGACAATATTAGAACAACAAGCATGGCAAACTCCTACCCTTCTGAATGGTTGGGTTGATTATGGTAGTGGGTTTAACCCAGCTGGCTATTTTATTATATGGAACTTCAATAATATCAATTAGCCGAACGCAGTGAGGCTAATATTTATTCACAAATGAATGATTATGGCTCCAGGCGGTAAATCTCTAAGAATTCAGTTGGCGGGACTACCTTCATACCTTGTCGTTTCGTTACCGGATAGTGTTTCAGATTTCCTGTAATCAAACATCGTGCCCTTCCTGCAATAGCGGCTTCTAAGAAAGGTTCATCATTTGCATCAGGCAGTCTTTTAGCGAGCGGTGTTGTTGAAACTGAATGTCCACAGGCTTCTATTTGTTCGAGTAGACAATCTACATGAACTTGGTCAAAAGAAAATTTTGGACGCAGAAACACCTCTCGATATTCAAAAAGGATACGCGCATCATAACAAACTTCCAGTGTCCCGGAGGAAACCATCCGCACAATTTCACCTGAGGCGCTGAAAGGACAAAGCAACCCAGATACAAGTATATTGGTATCAAGCGCTATTTTCATTTACGGCCCTTCCTTACAGCAGAAATCTCAGCATTAATCTCTTCTTCCGAAAGCTTATTAGTGCCTCTTTCCATAGAGCGCTTTTGTATAGAACTTACTGCGTTCTCTGCCCGAATACGCCGCATCATAGCAAGCGAGGTTTCTAGCATATTTTCAGAAGTCAAAGTAACAATAGCAAAAGGTTTTCCATTTGAAGTAAGTACTATATCCTTTCCTTCCAGGAGCTCCTTACGAATCTGAGCTGGCTTATTACGCAGGTCTCTTACAGATATAAATCGCATATAACTATCACCTCCATTTGTCACCATAAAGTATACACTATTGTCACTCATTTGGCAACAGTCTAAGGCTAAAAAAATTAATAATATTGCTAATATTGTTAATATTGCACCGTTTGCAAATCTAACCTTGCAAGTGCCCCCCCTTCCAAGATTAAAAGTGCCCCTCTTAACCAACATAACTGTGTAAATCGCAAACGGTACAAGTTCACATAACTTCACATTTTCTGCCCTTGACATCTTTGATGTCAAGGGCTTATTTTGTGAAGTTAAGCTCTGACAGCCTCCAGCCCTAGGCTGGTCCGCCTA
>CAYZNX010000198.1:0-2637 GCA_964479825.1 uncultured Planctomycetia bacterium
TATCCTCACCCACACCTTTGACATTTTTAATAAAATTTACCACAAAGCCAATGCTCCCCATCCAGGCATAGTCTTCATCGCTATCAACCGTAATTTCTACATCTATATATTTATTGCCTAAACCTAAACGCATCTTCTTCCAATGTTCCAGCTCCTGCCGAAAAATGATATGCCGTGGAGATTTAAATCCTGCTAAGACATCCAATCTCTTTAATTCAGAACTGTGGCCATTAAGATAATATTCGATTAGCGGCTTAACCGCAGCAATACCAGATCCGCCTGCAATGATTAAAAGATGCCCACCTTTGAATACTTCTAAAGGAAAACCATTGCCATAGGGGCCTCTAATAAAAAGAACGCTACCGGGATTAAGATTGAATATTCGAGATGTAACGTATCCTGCATTTCTTATGGTTAATTCTATTTCTTTATTGCTAAATCCACTAATAGATATAGGAACCTCGCCTACATTCGGAAATGAAACCATGAGGAATCTACCAGGCTCCTCTTTAAGCTTTAAGTTCAGTAAGAATGAACGTTCGAGTGGCGTATGCTCTCTTATGTTTAATATCTCAACTGGCTCAGCTAAATAGATATTATCCATGCCTCTCAATAATATGATTTATTTTTTCAATACATTTAAACATGCTTATATATTCCGGACAGACATCGTCACAACGGCCGCAGCCAACACACATATTGAACGTGGTTCTTCTTCTAAAATCCCTTATCTTATGTAGCACTTTATACCTCATCCTGTCTCCCTTAGGAATCCTGAAATCGTGGTTGCCTGCCAAAAGGTCAAAGTCCTTCACCTGACAGGAAGACCAGATCCTTCTTCTGTGCCCCATATCTAGCCCTTCTTCAGGAAGGATATCTTGGGAAGTAAAGCAGGTACAGGTAGGACAGGAGGTGTTACATCTTCCGCAGGCGATACAGCGCAGAGAGTATTCCTTCCACATCTCGTCTTCGAATATAGATATATCGACATCTTCGGGTAAATCTATAGGAAGCAGATCTTCCTCCACAAATCTCGGCTCCACATCATCCTCTTTGCCATTGGAGAAATATCTCTTTATATCGGTATCCTTCACCTTCACTTCATAACCATCCTGTGTCTTTCTCATAAATGCCGCATACTTATCGCTGCGATTCGTCCCTGAGGAGACACAGAAGCAATTCTCAAATGGTATTTCGCATTCCATTAAAAATAATTTCACCATATCACGCCGCCTCTTATAATAGATATCTTCATAATCGCCGTTTTTAAGGAAATGGCTATCTGTAACTGAAATCGCATTTATATCGCAAGCGCGCATGAAAATTATAGTGGGCGAAAACCTCTCCTCAGTTTCCTGTACATTTGAGTCTTGAAACTCAAATAGCGTCTGTCGTATGGGAAACAGGACCTCCTTTGCCGAGTAATAGGACTTTTGAAAGAACTCTATCTCATCAAAGCTATTTACTCTATCGTAGGTTATAAGGTCTGTGCCGGAAAATCTTCCCCTCCCCGCTCTTCTTATCGGGGCGAAGGTCTTATAATCGCGGGATATATCGCGAAATATGGATTTTGCATCTTTCGCATCGATCTTCATCTAAAAACAAAGGACGTTCTTTTCGGAACGTCCTTGCTCCTATTTCGGCACATCAAAGATACAACTTCTGCGCTGTATCTCTTTCTCTTTGCCTTTATACCAGTACTATGTTAAATTTCAAATGCAGCCTGCGAACATTGATAGCAAAACATCTTCTCTCTTTCCATTTTACTGCCTCAAATAAAAAGGCGCCTTACTCCATATCGCTGGATTAAAGACGCCTGTGTCTTTCAAAACCTTCTTAATCTATTAAGTAAATATTCGCCTATTTTGGTAACTGTTATTTTTCTTCTGCCACCTCCGTATCAGGTTCTTTTTTGATTTCACGACCATAACATGAGAAATGCCCAGTTTTGCTCCTGCCTCTCTTGTTGTATGTCCTTCTAGAAGCAACGCAAAAACCTCTTTCTCTCTCTTTGTAAAACCATTGTTCATAATATTATCAATCGTAATCTTCTTATCTACGCTCCTGTCAATATCTATAGAATTATCCCTGAGCATATCCTTCAATAAGTCTCCTCTTTCATTAACCGGCTCTTCCAATCTTGAAACCTTGGCCTTTTCCCTGTTTATTCTCATGTAGTTCAAAAGATGAAATTCGCACCCCCTTGCGATATAGTAATCGTTCTTCCCCGGTTCAGCAAAACTTTTGAAATTGCTCCACAGATGACAACACATCTCTTGATAGAGATCATCCTCATCTATAGGAAAGCACCTGTTGCCATGGCGCCTTGCTATTCTCCTCAGTCTCGGTGAAATCCTGTTATAAAGAGTCTCAAAATCCATATTAATCACCTCTCTTAAAACAAAAAGACGCCCTTCTTAGCAGTCTTTGCTACTAAAAAGGACGCCATTATCCTAAACAAAAAAGGCGTTCGTCTCAGAACGCCTCATTGTGTTCTATTTCCAAGCACCTTCTTTGTGCTTTATTTGTATAGAAAGTATACCATGTCAATTAATCCATGTCAAGAAAAAAATCTGCAAATGACGGGAATGGGAAGAGACATCCTATACCCCTCTATGAGGGGTTAATGTTAAAGAA
>CAYZNX010000199.1:0-2635 GCA_964479825.1 uncultured Planctomycetia bacterium
GTCAGAATGAGGGGTCGCAAGACATAGAAAACACCCCGACCCCTCAGTTATATGAGCTCTACGCTGTCCTCATGAAGCCAGCCTCGAAGGTCCTTTGAAAGCTCAATCTCATACCAACCCTGTCTCTTCTTAACCACTCGGCATGCTGTGCCTTCGTGCAGCGTAAACTGTAAAATGTAGTCTTCTTTTGGGCCGCTCCTTACATCTACTTTTTGAGATATTACAACTCCTCTTTTTATAAAATTTTCGCTATAAATCTTTGAAGCTAAAAATACAGTAAAAACTGCCAATAGAATTCCTATCGTACCTGCAGTATAAAAAAGATATTTTCTTTTTGCAACAAAAAATATAGAAAATACCAATAAGGCAATTATAACAAGATAAAACACTGAAACCAAAACAGTCAGTTCAGTTATATTCATTCTGTCATATAAAAAAAGGACTATCTCTAAAATAAAACCTTTTTCAGGGAGCTCTATCTTATCAACAACCATGGATCTGGCAAGTTTCAAATTAAACCTTGCATCTCTATCCCTCGGAGCCAAGTGCAAAGACCTTGCATAATTCACAATGGACTTGCCGAGCCTTCCTAATTTAAAGTAGCTGTTGCCGAGGTTGTAAAAAACCTCTGGGCTGACCCTGTCCATCTTTACAAGCATCTCATAAAGAGAGACAGCCTGTTCATAATCTTCGCCCTCATATCTGAGATTGGCCTCCTGAAATATCTCCTGGGGGGACTGCGCAAAGACAGATGTGCATGAAATAAATAAAAATAAAATGATAATCTGCAATATTTTCTGTGTTATAACATCCTTCATACTATCCTCTCAAGTCCTGCAATAATATCTGCCGCCTCTTCGATAGACATGTGCATATCCTGCTTTGTAAATCTGCCAGAGGCAAACCTGGCCATATCGCATACATCAAATAAACCTTTAAGTTTTTCTATGACCTCTTTCGAGGCGCCCTTATTCTTCAACCTCTCTTCCAATATATCCTTTGTGATTGACTGATGCGGTATGTTCAGTTTATCAGCTATATATTCTATAGCGGCCTTATATACCTCTGCGTAAAAACCTTTAACATCCTCCTTCCTCATGATATCCTTAGCCCTTTTCAATCGCCTTGAGGCGAGACCTCTGGCCCGGCGTGAACGCGCATATCCAAGGTCGCTCCTTAATCTCTCTCTATGAAATTCATATATATAAAGGGATATGAGGATAAGAAGAGGCAGGATATTTATCAATAAAAATATCTTGTTCTTATATAAAAAATAAGCCCTTGGTTTGAGACCAGACCGTAAGGTCTTTATATAAACTATATCCTTTTTCAGCAATCTCACCTCTTCCTTTGTAAGGCCGGGGATGGCAGTCGGCGTTTCCGGAGAGGCCTCTTCCTTTGATTTGGCAGCAGTGATTTTTATCGGACCGGCCTCTTCTTCAACATATCGTTTCGCAATCGGGTCAAAATAAAAATATCGTATAGGCCCTATTGTAAATTCACCTTCCTTCTTCGGTATAATGACCTTTTCAAAAATCTTCTCTCCCTGTACCGTATAGTTTTCTTTGGTTATATTCTCGGAACTTCCTGCATCATACAATTTAATATCGGCTATATCAGGGATGTTTGGCGAAGAGACTGTCTTTATATTCCCTTCTCCTTTTATCTTTATCTTTAAGGTAACAGGTTGATTCTCTTGGACCGTATCCCTATCTACGCCAGCGCCCAAAGAAAACCTGCCAACATCTCCTTTGAAATTCGCTGGCCTTCCTTCTCCCGGCAAAGGCAATATCTCTACTGAAATAGGGTCTGTTGTAAGTATAATAGGTTTTCCTCTTTTAAAAATACTGAAAGGGTCTTTGTCAAAAATATCAAAAGGGCTTTGCGAGAAGAATCTCTCCAGGTCTTCAACGCTGGCCTCGAGCCTGGCCGGGCCGATTGTAAATTCACCTGGACCTGTTGCGAAAAGGGCTGTCTTTATCTCAGTCACAAGATACCTGCGTCCACCAATAACCTTATAATATTTTTTCTGAGGCGGCATATCCTCTGCCCAAAAGCCAGTAGCTGAAGGAGGTGTATATATGGGATTTTCAAATAGGTTAACTGACTGGTAAAATAAGAAAGTTAGGGTTATCTGCTCATTAACATATGCGCGGAGTTTATCTACATAGGTCTCTATGAAAAGTTCATCCCGCCGCTCATCGCTGCCAGCCAGCTGTTGGTCTTTTGGCGGCGGCTGCGGATAAATATATGAAGGCGCCTGTTGCTGCCCGGCAACCTTTGGCTCCACCCTCACTCTTATTGGTCCAGTTGAGTAAGTCTTGCCTTTATAATCAATGCTAAACGGCCCTAATACATAATCACCAACATCATTCGGTACCAGTATATAGTTAAAAGATATAGAACTTGCAACCTGACCATTTATTATAGAAATATTCTGCGACCTTCCAGATGAATAAGCAGTAAAACCATCCAAATGGGGTATGTGTGGCTGTGGGATATTAGAAACAGTGCCGTTGACCCTTATAGAAAGCGTAAGCTGCTCGTCTAAACCTATCTCTTGCCTATCTACATCAGCCGTGATAGATATATCATCAGCATGGCAATATGTCGCAATAGAGAAAAGGGATAGAAA
>CAYZNX010000200.1:0-2635 GCA_964479825.1 uncultured Planctomycetia bacterium
CCGGCATTTATCTTCTTTTCCATCTTCATTATCTCTGGCTCCAGGGGGTCTACCCCAGGATTTACAACAGCGCCTGCGCAGAATTCTGGCGCTCCCTTTAGTTCTTTCCCAGCCATATCCCTTCCTGACTCTAAAGACCTTATCGCTTCCAGTAACTGTATTGAATCAAGGTCGAATACAGGCCTTGCCTGAGGGTGATCGCCAAGGGCAGGATGGTCGCCTGTCAATACGAGGACGTTTTTTACGCCGAAGACAGATGCGGATAATAAATCTGACTGAAGGGCAAGCCTGTTTCTATCTCTACATGTAATCTGGAAAACTGGCTCTATCTTTCTTTCGATCAAGAGCTTGCATACAGCCAATGACCCCAGGCGCATAACAGAACTCTGAAGGTCAGTGACATTTATTGCATCCACCCTGTCCTTAATAAGCCCAGCATCTTTTAATGTCTCTTCTATGTCTGTCCCCTTGGGTGGGCCTATTTCAGATGTTATTATAAATTTACCTGACTTAATCTTATCACAAAGAGACATCTTGGCATATCTTAACTTCACATTTTAAGCATTGCTTAAAATGTGAAGTTATTTTTGGATAGTTGGAGTTTAAAGGCCTCTACTACGTTTCTCATCAGGATTGCTAGTGTCAGAGGCCCTACCCCTCCTGGGACAGGGGTTATATAAGAAGCCCTTTCCCTGGCCTTATCGAATTCTACGTCTCCAACAATCTTTCCATCCACCTTATTAATACCGACATCGATTACAATCGCCCCTTTTCTTATCCAGTCGCCTTTTATAAGGCCTGCCTTGCCTACGGCCGCAATCAATATCTCTGCCCTTTTAACAAAATCCGCCAGGTTGCCCCTCTCCCCAGTCGCAATATGGCATATTGTAGTAGTGACAAACTTATTCAATAGCATAATAGCTAATGGTTTTCCGACAATCTCGCTATGACCGACTACTACAGCCTCTTTACCATACAGCTCCAGCGAGTCTATAGAATTTAAAAGCTCCATACATGCTGCCGGAGTGCATGGCAGGACCTTTGCGCTTCCAAATACAATCTCTCCCATGTTCTGAGGATGAACACCTTCAATATCTTTTAAGGGAGAGATATGCCGCGAAATTAATTTTGCGTCAATGTGGGAAGGGAGAGGCATCTGAACAATAATGCCGCTTACATCATCGGATTTATTTAACCTATCGATTGTTTTTATTAATTCATCTTGGGAGGCCTTCTCTTCGACTTTTTCTGTGCTATAACCTATGCCAAGATCTTCCGCATTCTTTTTTTGCGCTTTTAGATACACCTCTGAGGCTGGGTTATGGCCTACTTGTATGCTTACCAATCTCGGAGAGGAAATATGCCTTGCGCTAAGTTCTTTAACCTCTGCCTTTATCTTCTCCTTGATTTTTGAAGCCAAAACCTTGCCTTCAAATATTTGCGCAGCCATTCTTTATCCCTCTTTTGCAATATTCATGTCCTTAATTTCACATTTTGTGCATTGCAGAAAATGTGAAATTAAGGGTTTTAAACTATCCTTGCCTTTGTTTGCTCAACTGTTTTCTTGTATAAATCTTCGCTCTCTTTTTTTAGTTTACCCAGGAGAATCTTTTCTTTTCTGGCGAATCTACTGCTGCCAATTCCTTTAAGGTTTATCTCGGCGTTAAAAACACCTGAGTTAAATCCTGCGTTCAGAAGTTCGGCACCGCAGCCTACGTCTGTAATTAGATTGACATTTCCTTTTTCACAAAGCTCAAGCGCCATCTCCAGGCCCAGCCTTGATAATCTGCAGGTTTTTAAAGAAGTATAATAGCCTGCCTTTAATGCATTATCAATATTTTTTTTGTTTTTTCTTTTAAATGCGCGTCTAATACCCTCGTAGACCTTTACATCCTCGTCCACTAAATTAGAAAGTCCTTTTCTTATATTCCTTAACGAGATGAGATATTCTCGTATGTATTTTTGAACATCCTTGTATCTCTCGTTGCCAGACGTAAAATTGCACACCATCTCCAATAAGGCTGTGCCGAGCGCGCTAGAAAGCGCTGCTGCGCTTCCTCCGCCCGGCGTTGGACTGCGCTCAGCAAGCTGGTGTATGTATTCTCTTATAGATTCATCCAAAAACATTACCACCTTAACTTCACAAAATAAGCATTGCTTATTTTGTGAAGTTATTTTAAAAAAGTCCCACTACCTTGCCGTCTTTGTCTATATCCACCTTTGTCCCTGCTGGGACAGACGGCAGTCCTGGCATAGTGCGCATGGTCCCGCATAATGGATACAGGAACCCCGCGCCTGCAGAGATCCGGATATCCCTGATTGGTAAAACAAAATCCTTTGGCCTGCCTTTTAAATTCGGGTCATGTGAAAGCGAAAGATGCGTCTTGGCCATATTTATCGGCAATCTATCATAACCTAATTTTGTATAATACTCGATTTTTCTCTCTGCCTCTTCAGAATATTCTACCTTGCCTGCGCCATAAATCTTCTTTGCTATCGTTTCTATCTTGTCCTTTATAGAGATATCTAACGGATACAGAAATTTAAAGTCGGATTTTTGTTCGCACATCTTTAAGACGGCATTGGCCAGTTCCATTCCGCCTTCTCCGCCTTTTTCCCAAACCTCGCTCAAGAC
>CAYZNX010000201.1:0-2633 GCA_964479825.1 uncultured Planctomycetia bacterium
GGGGCTTCATGAAGGATGGAAAGCTCCCGAGGGTCCAATGGGCCTTTTTTTCTGATGCAGTGGCAACGGTGATAGGGGCCGTGATGGGTACCTCTACCGTCTCTTCTTACATAGAGAGCACCGCCGGCATCCAGGCCGGGGGCCGCACGGGACTGGCTAACATGGTAACTGCCTTCCTCCTCCTCCTCTCCCTCTTCTTCCTCCCCATCGTGGAGACGGTGGGCGGTGGTTACCCAATCCAGGGTGATAGATACCTCTACCCTATCATCGCCCCGGCCCTCATAATAGTGGGCAGTATGATGCTCAGTGGTACCGCAAGGATACGCTGGGACGACCCCACTGAGGCCATACCAGCCTTCCTTACCATCAGCATTATACCCTTTAGCGTCAGTATCACCGAAGGGCTGGCCTTTGGTTTTATATCTTATTCAATCCTCAAGGCGGTAAGCGGGCAGGGGCTAAAGGTACACTGGTTGTTCCATCTGGTCTCGGCGGCCTTCGTGGCAAGATATATATTGCTAAGGGGATGAGCCTACGCTATTATCAATTTGTCAAAAGGGACTGGATAAAAAGTAAATATTGCGAGTTCAGAAAAAAGACAAAAATTGAAAGACAAGTTTAGAAATCAACTTCTTGAATACGTTAACCTGTTTAATACTGCAGTTTCCACTGACAAAGGGGACTGGGTTGTTAAAGGTTTTATAGACATTGCTAAGAACATTTACACCATTTCTGTTGATACAAAGGTTGTTTCAAAAATAATGGAACTTCTTCTTTTTCCTAAGATTTGCCAATTTGCTCAAGAAAACAGCTACAAAATGGTTTTGTGCAAGGAGCAGAACTTCTATCCCGATATTACATTCGTAGACAAAAAAGATAACAAGTTTGCACTTGATTTTAAAAGTACCTATAGAAAAAGCGAAAAAGATGTAAATGGCATGACGCTGGGGGCATTTACAGGATATTTTAGGAACAGGAGGAGTAAAAAAAACATCACCTTCCCTTATGAGGAATACGTTGGACATTTTGTTCTTGGTATAATTTATTCTAGGACTGATGAAAATTTGGATGAAAGAAAAGTGTACAAACTAAGCGACTTGAAAAACATTGTATCCGTAGTTAGGGACTTTACCTTTTTTGTCCAAGAAAAATATCAGATTGCTACTGGCCGACCAGGGAGCGGCAACACTAAAAATATAGGCTCTGTTACCAAAATAGATGACTTGGTACAGGGAAACGGACCTTTTGCTAAACTCGGCGAAGAGGTTTTTGATGATTATTGGATGTATTACATGACAAAGGACATGGCAAGGGCTGTAGACCTTAAGAGTTCTCCTTACAAAAACTTGAATGAGTATAAGAAATATAAGGGACTAAAAAGCTGAAATGAAGCTAAAAGTAAACCTGACGAATCAACAGATGGTCTTAATAGATGAACCAGTTTTCCCTTCTACAAGGTTTCAAGGAAGTAAACTGAAGATAGTAGATTGGATTTGGGGTGCGATTAAGGACTTAGATTTCCACACTGCTCTTGACGCCTTTGGTGGTACAGGTAGTGTTGGTTATATGCTGAAGAAAAAAGGCAAAGAAGTTGCCTATAATGATCTATTGAAATTCAATTGGTATATCGGATTAGCCCTAATTGAAAATGATAATACTAAACTTACCGAAGGCGACGTTGATTTTATCATTGCAAGACATAATGACATATCATACCCTGCCTTTGTCTACGACACTTTCAAGGATACTTACTTTACGGATGAAGAAAACAAGTGGATTGATACTGTAGTAACGAATATTAACTTGCTTGAAGATGTGTATAAAAAGGCCCTTGCCTATTTTGCCCTTTGTCAGGCGTGTATCATTAAAAGACCTTTTAATCTTTTTCATAGGAAAAATCTTTACTTAAGATTTTCAGATGTAGAGAGGAATTTTGGAAATAAGGCTACATGGGATACACCCTTTGAGACTCATTTTAGAAAGTTTGTTGAGGAGGCTAATCAAGCGGTCTTCTCTAATGGCCAACAAAACGGGGCCTTAAACTTAGATATTCTTGACGTTAAAGGGAAGTACGACCTCATCTATGTTGATACTCCCTACATCTCAAAAAAGGGTGTGGGGGTTGATTATTTTGACTTTTATCATTTTTTGGAAGGACTGGTTAACTACTCCAAGTGGGATAAAATGATAGATTACAACACAAGGCACAGAAAATTAAAAGGAAATGGCTCTGCTTGGATTGACAAGAATCAGGTTAATATGGCCTTTGATAGATTATTTGAAAAGTTCAAAGACAGTATCATATTAGTCTCTTATAGGTCTGATGGTATTCCATCAATTGATGAACTAAGAAATTTGTTGAAAAAACACAAGCCAAATGTGGAGAAATTAAGATGCAAGAATTACAAGTATGTTTTAAGTACTACCCATTCTGAAGAAGTACTCTTGATTGGAAAATAAATTTAGCCCCTTAATGCCCACCATAAAAACACCCCTATACGAAACACACCAAAGGCTCGGTGCAAGATTTATAGAATTTCACGGCTACGAGCTCCCCCTGGAGTACACAGGTATAATAGAGGAGCACCTGGCCGTGAGAAACGGGGCGGGGCTCTTTGACCTCTCTCACATGG
>CAYZNX010000202.1:0-2621 GCA_964479825.1 uncultured Planctomycetia bacterium
GCTCAATCTCAGCCTTCGTTATATCAATATACTTCCTGTAGCCGTTCTTGATAATCCATTCTTTAGTGGTAGAGTTTTCAATTTTCTTCTCTAAAACCTCTCGGAAAAATTCTCTTTTCTTGCGCTCAAGCTCTGCCTCTTTGGGGTTAAAGCAGATGATGTACCTACCTTCATTCGGGACAACTATCTCTTTGACGTAGAGGTCGTCTCTGGCAGGAAACATCCCGTCCAAAGAGAGGAATTTATCCTTCTTCTCTTGGTTGAACTGCCGCATCTTTACCCCTAAGATATATTCCTGCTTAAGCTCATTTAATTTAGAGATATTATCAGTAGAGACCATGCCTCTGTCTGCTACCCAGATGAGCTTACCGATCTGATATTGCTGTTTTAACTTTTCTAAGATATAAAGAAAAGATTTTAAGTCTGAGGTATTGCCGGGAAAGACCTCACAGGCACAGGGCAGGCCTTCTTTAGTCATGAGGATTCCTATGATAAGCTGCTTTAGGTCGCCCCGTTTTTCCTTGGAGTAGCCGTATTGTAAGATGTCGATATCTTCGCCTTCGCCCCAATACTTAATTGAAGTCGTATCGAACATCACCAGGTCTAACTCTTGGTTAAAAAGATTAGCGGTCTTAAAAAATAAATCCTTTTCTATAGTCTCCTTGTGATGATAGATAAAGTCTAAGGCACGATATAAATGTTGCAATTGCAAACCCTGCCATTTTGGTTCGTAACAAGAGCTTATCCACTTAGCTGCGTGGTGTTCGCTGCCGGGCTCAAGAAGACGCGAGATTACTAGAATTAAAATTGCTTCAGCTAAGTCACTGCGGTATTTGTATTGCCTAAGATATTTTCTAAACAATTCATCTAATCCTATCTCTTCCCATAGCCGACGCAGCACCAAGATAATCCCGTATTCCTTTGACCAGTCGCAGGAAGTCTTGGCCATATCCATCAGCTTATTTGTCCTGGCGTAATCTTTTAATTCCTGAATCAGGATATCTGCGATATTCGTCTCCCTCAGCAGCTCCAATCTGCCTAAATTGGTTACAATCTTTTGCCTGACCTTCCCGGACACCCGCTTATTCTCTACGATTAAAAGATATTCTCTGAGCTTACCTGCGCTGGTTTTGATTCTCTTTACCCTGGCAAACATTATCCACCTCCATTCAATAGCACCACGAATAATATAACATATCTATCTTATTTGTCAAGGAAAAACAACCTATTTTAGTAAAGATATTGCACTACGACTTGGCAAAAAATAACCCTCTTTGAATACAAAAGAGGGTTAAAAACCTATTTTTCTGTCAAAGTTGCGTGTCTGTGGTCTGGGCAGCCGTGTTCCCCGCATATACATTTAACTTGAGCCTTAGTCTATTTTTTTAGCGCAGGGTATGAATGAGATATGTGGCAGATATCAGGGCCAGGATATGGCTTAAAGATACTGCCAGGACAGGCATAAATATCCCTGATTTACCCAGGGCAATACCTATTGCATTCAAGACATAATATAAAAATCCCAGCATAATGGATATACCTAGCGACGAAAGGCCGGTAGCGCGCTTCTTCATGCGCACAGAAAAGGGTATACCCAGGAGAATAATAGTGATGCTGGTAAGCGGCAGGGTAAATTTCTGGTAGAGGTCTACCTTGAGATTCCTTATGACCGTAATAGCCCCGCTCTTGGATAATTTCCAGATATAGTCATCAAGCTGGGCAATGGTCATAAAATCCGGATGCTGTCTCTGGGTTAAGAAATCGTGTGGCGTATCCGGGATATTCATAATTTCCTCTTCCAGGTATTGCGGTTCGCTGATTATCTGGCCGTTTTCATCAAAAGAATAAGTTATGCTCTGATAGAATCTCCAGAGGCCATCCTCATAACCCCCCCTGTTTGCCACTATCTTCTTGGTGATGTTTTGGTGTTCATCGTGCTCCAGGATAACTATCCCCTCCATGGTATTTGTGGCCAGAGAAAATTTATTCACAAAGAAGAGCCTGTTTTTCAGGCCGTACATAGAGAGGTTGCTGATTACCTCGTTTTCCTTTTCCTGGGCCCTTTTTGTGCCTTTTTCCATCTGGTCTTTAATCTTTTCTGTTATATACGCGGCCTGCGGTACGAATTTATCATTGACCCAGAATATGGTTACACCCAGAATAATCCCAAATATAATCACCGCTTTGGTTATCTGAAATATACTTAATCCTGCCGAACGCATGGCAATGATTTCGTTATTGCGGTTAAGTTTACCGAAGGTATATAGCACGCTCAAGAGAGAAGCAATAGGCGCTACCTGGACAAATATAATTGGTATATACGCCAGGTAATACTGACGCAAGACGTTCAGACTGACCTGATGTTTCAATATCTCTTCCAGATGAGAGAACACGTCGATGATGACATATAAGAACAGGAATGTCAGGAGGCAGCCGAAGAAAAGACTTAATACCGATTTCAATATGTAACGGTCTAAGATACGCATAGCCTATAAGTTAAAACAGAACCGATTATCCCCAGGATAATATTGGGTATCCACATCGCAATTTGCGCATTGACATAGCCCTCCAGGCTCAGCGCCTCAGAGCCAAGAAGCAACAGGTAATATACACCTACAACT
>CAYZNX010000203.1:0-2615 GCA_964479825.1 uncultured Planctomycetia bacterium
GACACGAGAATTTGGGTCTCGCTATTGTGGTTCGAGTCCACACGTCCCAGCCAAAATTTGCCAAAGGCAAATTTTGGCAGAGCAATTGAGCAATAGAAAATAGAACAATAGAGCGATGCTCAATTGCGGTCTAATGCTCAATTGCTCTATTGTTCAAAGTGGGATGAGCAGGAGAGATGACATGGCCAATGTTTGTGCTGTTATTCTTGCTGCTGGTGAGGGAACAAGAATGAGGTCTTTGGTGCCAAAGGTGCTTCATCCAATCTGCAGCAAGCCTATGATAAAGCGTCTTATTGAAAGCGTAAATTCCATTGGCGTGCAAAATATAATAGTGGTTATTGGCCACAAGGCGGATTTAGTTAAAAAATCATTGCAGGGTGTTAAGTGTGTCAAGCAGGATAGGCTACTTGGGACAGGGGACGCTGTATTAAAGACAAAGGGATTTCTCCTGAGAGATAAAAAGATAGATACTGTGCTTATATTGTATGGAGATGTGCCGCTTTTGACATCCGAGACCTTAAAGAAGGTTCTGGATAGACACGAGGCCACGAGGTCTGGCTGCACGCTTCTTACATCTCACTTAAAAAATCCGACTGGCTATGGCAGGATATTGCGTTCCGATGGTGACAGGATTGTTAAGGTGATAGAAGAGCTCGAGGCCTCAATCTATGAAAAGGTAATAGAGGAGATCAATGTAGGTGTGTATTGTTTTAATAAAAACTTTCTATTTGAGGCGCTTGAAAAGGTAAGGCCTAATAATAAAAAGAACGAACGCTATCTGACAGACACGGTGGAGATACTGGCGAAACAGGATATACCTGTAGATTCTGTGACTACCGATGATCCTGAGGAATTTCTTGGGGTGAACACGCGTAATGATTTGATTAAGGCAGGGCAAATCTTAAATCGCAGAAATCTGAACCGCATAATGCAGGGCGGGGTGACCATTGTCGACCCTAGCAACACATATGTAGAAGAAGGGGTTGAGATAGGCGAGGATACGGTAATATATCCCTATACATTTATAGATGGAGGTGTTAAAATAGGGCATGGCTGCAGCATAGGTCCTTTTGCGAGGCTTAGGTCGGGCACTGTAATAGATGATAATGTTGGCATAGGAAATTTTGTTGAAATAGTCCGCTCTTCTTTAGGCAGTCAGACCAAGGTCAAACATCAGAGTTATATTGGCGACACAATTATAGGCAAGCGTGTTAATATAGGGGCAGGTACTATTATTGCAAATTATGATGGTAAACGTAAGTACAGGACTATTATAGAAGACGATGCCTTTATAGGCACAGGCACTATTCTCATAGCGCCTGTGAAGGTTGGGAAAGGCGCAGTGACTGGTGCAGGCAGTGTAGTTACAAAAAATAAAAACGTTCCAGCAGGGAAGACGGTTATCGGGGTGCCGGCAAAGGTATATAAGAAGTAATTTTAGTTTATTGCATGGAATTTCAAAAAGCCCCGCTGGAACCCACCTTTTAGGATGTAATATCAAAGGACAGCCTAAAGGCTGGGTTCCAGCACAAATAACTTCACATTTTCTGCAATGCTTATTTTGTGAAGTTAAGCTCTGACAGCCTAAAGGCTGGGTTCCTGTAGCCAGCGGGTGGCTGCCAAGACCAAGCCCTTGACATCAAAGATGTCAAGGGCGAGGTGGATTGGCAGACAGGACCCGCCACTTACGTTGTTACGAAAACTTAACTTGTGGTTTATAGTTTGAGGAGACTGACATGAACAAAACCGCTACCATTTTTACAGGCAATTCTAATCCAGCACTGGCAGAGGAGATTGTCAGACATCTAAAAATGCCATTGGGAAAGGCCCTTGTCTCTACATTTAGCGAAGGAGAGATAAGGGTAAAGATAGAGGAAAATGTCAGAGGCAAGGATGTATTCATAGTTCAATCTATATGCCAGCCTCCTAACAAGAATCTGATGGAACTATTGATTCTAATTGATGCGGTTAGACGGGCGTCTGCAAAGAGGATAACAGCGGTTTTACCTTATTTTGGATACGCGAGGCAGGACAGGAAAGACCAGCCGCGCGTTCCTATAACTGCAAAACTTGTAGCAAATCTACTGACTACTGCAGGGGCGGACAGGATCCTGACCATAGATCTGCACGCTGGCCAGATCCAGGGATTTTTTGACATCCCGATGGACCATCTTTTTGCAGTTACCACATTTGTAAATTATTTTAAGACGCTTAAGGTGAAGAACATCGTGGTAGTCTCGCCAGACGTCGGAGGCATAAAGATGGCAAGGGCGTATGCCAAAAGGTTGAAGGCGCCCTTGGCCATAGTTGACAAGAGAAGGATAAGCGGAGAAGATGCAGAGGTTATGAATATATTAGGTGAGGTAAGGGGAAAGAATGTCATGATAGTTGATGACCTTGTGGCAACTGCCGGGTCATTAGTGGAGGCAGCGCTGGCTTTAAAGAAAGCAGGCGCAAAAGATATCTATGCGACAGTAACACATCCAGTGCTTTCCGGGCCTGCAATAAAACGTGTGGAATCGTCTCATATAAACAGGCTCTTTGTTAGTAATACAATACCTGTTGACGGCAAGAAGAGGCACAGCAAGATAAGGATTCTGTCAATAGCACCTCTT